>NZ_JBSFBZ010000008.1:0-158554 GCF_053593195.1 Saccharopolyspora sp. NPDC002376 | reverse complement strand
CCGCCAGCCCCCGCAAAACCGGCGACATCGTCCAAGCCGCACTCGTGCTCACCCACCACGAACACGGCTACACATAAACCACTGAGATCACCTCATTGGAAATTGGACGTCTGATTTCCATTGAAATTGCGGGCGGGAACCCCGGTCGGGTGTCGACAGTTGCGGTGAAGGAGCTGCGGGCCGGGGGAGTTCCGCTGGGAGCGGAACCTGTGACGCCTGGGAACGGGCAGTGTCAGGATGAGCAGATGGCCGACATTCTGCCGTTCCACAAGAAGCGCAGGCCGACGCCGGACAGCGAGCCGGAACCGTTGTGGCGTGAGGCGCTGGGCCGGAGTCTGCGCGCGGCGCGGGAGGAGCAGGGCGGCCGCCTCGTCGACGTCGCCGAGCGGGCCGGTATTTCTCCGCAGTACCTGTCGGAGATGGAACGCGGCCGCAAGGAGCCTTCGAGCGAGATGATCGCCGCGGTCACGGGTGCGCTGGGTGTCGGGCTGGCCGATCTGCTCACCGGTATCGCGGGCGATGTCCGGCGCGCAGGCCCCGCATTCGGTCGCCGTCCTGCGGGACCCGTGCTCATGGCCGCGTGAAACCCCGCCTCAGGCGCGGTGGTCGAGGACGCGGTCCGCGAGCCCGTAGTCGACGGCTCCCGCCGCGTCGAACACGCGGTCCCGGTCGGTGTCGTGCCGCAGGCCCTCGACGTCGCGACCGGTGTGCGCCGAGAGGATCTCCTCCAGCTGGGTGCGCACCCGCACCACCTCGTCGGCCTGGATGATGAGGTCCGGGATGGTGCCCCGGCCCTGCGCCGCGGGCTGGTGCAGCACCACCCGGGTGTGGGGCAGCACGGATCGACGCCCGGCCTCCCCCGCGGCCAGCAGCACCGCGCCGGCCGCAACCGCCTGGCCGACGCACGTCGTGGCCACCGGCGCCTTGATGTAGCGAATGGTGTCGTACAACGCGAGCATCGCGGACGGGTCGCCGCCCTCGGAATTGATGTACAGGTTGATCTCCCGGTCCGGGTTGTCGGCCTCCAGGTGCAGGAACTGGGCGATCAACGCGTTCGCCACCCCGGAATCGATCGCGGTGCCCAGGTAGACGATCCGCTCCGACAGCAGGTGCGAGTAGACGTCCATGATCCGCTCGCCACCCGTGTTGCGGGTGATGACGTTGGGAATGGTGTAGGTGCTCATGCGCGTGCTCCCGTCTCCGAGCCGATCCCCATCTGGTGCGTGCGCACCGGCACCACTTGGCCGAGGCTGTCGACGACGTGGTCGATGAAGCCGTACTCGCGTGCCTGCTCGGTGGTGAACCAGCGGTCGTGCAGCGAGTCGGTGAAGATCCGTTCGACCGGCTGGCCGGTGTCCTCCGCGATGAGCCCGAGCACCGTGTCCCGGGTGTGCCGCAGGTCGTCGGCCTGCACTTCCACTTCGACCGCCGAGCCGCTGATCCCGGACGACCCCTGGTGCATCAGGATCCGGGCGTGCGGAAGCGCGAACCGCTTGCCCGGTGTTCCCGCCGACAGCAGGAATTGTCCCGCGCTGCACGCGAGTCCCAGTGCGAGCGTGGCCACGTCGCACGGGACGAGCCGCATCACGTCCCGGATGGCGAGCATCGCCGGGACCGAGCCACCCGGCGAGTGGATCCACAGCGCGATGTCCTTGTTGGGATCTTCGCCGGCGAGGGACAGCAGCTGGGTGGTGAGCGCCGTCCCGTTGTCGTCGTCGAGCGCACCGTCGAGGACCAGTACCCGCTGGCTGAAGAACCGTTCCCGGAGCCGGTGGTCGAACAGCGGCTGCTTCTCGTTGTTCGTCATGCCCTGACGATCCCGCCGCCCCGGCGTCTTTCGCCGGTTTCTCTGCTGTGAGCAGATCAGCTCCCAGCAGTGCGCAATCGGCCGGTCCATTCGTGCGAGCACGGTTTCCATCGAAATTGCGGGTCGTTCCCGGCGGCGGAATCACAGTTCCAATTGAAACTGTGGCGAGGGCGGTGGGACTGCTGGAATCCGGTCGGGGGCGTTCAGGGACAATAAGAGTGTGAGCACCGAGCAGTCTTCTTCAGAGCGACCGTCCGAGGAACCGGCGGACCGCGAGAACGTCGACGCCGAACAGGCACCCGACGAGATCCCCGCCGCTGAGACCCCCGCCGACGCGCCCTCAGGCGAGACCGGCGAGAAGCCGCGCACGTCGCCCAAACTACTGGCGCTGGTGTTCGGGGTGGCAGTGGTCGCGCTGGGGCTCGACGTCCTCACCAAGATCATCGTGGTCGACGAGCTGGAGGGCGAACCGCCGGTCGAGGTGTTCGGCGGGCTGCTCTACCTCGACGTGCTGCGCAACCCGGGCGCCGCGTTCTCGCTGGCCAGCGGCATGACCTGGTTGCTCGCGCTGCTGGCCATCGCGGTGGTCGGCGCGATCATCTGGCTGGCGCCGAAGCTGCGCTCGCTGGGCTGGGCCATCGGTCTCGGCCTGATGCTCGGCGGTGCGTGCGGCAACCTCGCCGACCGCATCTTCCGCGCCCCTGGACCGCTGCAAGGCCACGTCGTGGACTTCCTGTCTCTGCTGGCCCCCGGCGGCGCGGTGTGGCCGGTGTTCAACATCGCTGACAGCTGCATCGTCGTCGGTGGTGTGCTGATCGTGCTGCTCTCGCTGTTCGGCCGCGACTACGACGGCACGGTGCACCGGCGAAAGAAGACGGCGGAGAACAACTCGTGAGCGATCTTCGAAACTTGCCGGTGCCCGAGGGGCTCGACGGCATGCGGGTGGACGCCGGACTGGCGAAGCTGCTGGGCCTGTCCCGCAACGCGGTGGCCACGCTGGCCGAATCCGGTGACGTGCTGCTCGACGGCAACCCCGTCGGCAAGTCCGACCGGCTCATGGCCGGATCGTGGCTGGAGGTGACGCTGCCCCCGGCGCAGCAGCCGCTGCAGGTCGTCGCGGTGCCGGTGGACGGGCTGAAGATCATCCACCAGGACGACGACATCGTGGTGGTCGACAAGCCGATCGGCGTCGCGGTGCACCCGAGCCCGGGCTGGGAAGGCCCGACGGTGGTCGGCGGACTGGCCGCGGCGGGCGTGAGCATCGCGACCTCCGGGGCCGCCGAGCGGCAGGGCGTCGTGCACCGGCTCGACGCGGGCACCACCGGGGTCATGGTCGTCGCCAAGAGCGAGCACGCGTACTCGGTGCTCAAGCGGGCGTTCAAGGAGCGCACCGTGGACAAGCGTTACCACGCGGTCGTGCAGGGGCACCCGGATCCCAGCCGCGGCACGATCGACGCGCCGATCGACCGGCACCCCCGCCACGACTACAAGTTCGCGGTGGTCACCGGCGGCAAGCCGAGCATCACGCACTACGAGACGGTGGAGGCGTTCCGCGCCGCCTCGCTGGTCGACGTGAAGCTGGAAACCGGCCGCACGCACCAGATCCGCGTGCACTTCTCGGCGATCAAGCACCCGTGCGTCGGCGACCTGACCTACGGCGCGGACCCGGTCCTGGCGCGTCGTCTGGCGATCACCAGGCAGTGGCTGCACGCTCGGAGCCTCTCGTTCGAGCACCCCGCCGGCGGTTGGGTGACCTTCGAGAGCGAATACCCGGACGACCTGCAGCACGCGCTCGACGAGCTCCGCGATCAGGACAGCTGAACCAGGTACCGTGGCGGAAAGCGAGCTACCTACGAAGGGGGCTTGATGGCACAGTCGAGATCGTTCGAAGGCTCGGATGCGCCGACGCCGCCCACCGGCATCCCGGTGATCGATCCGGCAGCGGACGCCAAAACCCCGGCCAGCGGGTTCAACAGCCTCGGTGACGTGATCAACGCTGAGGACGTGGGCGCAGCAGCGCCGTCGGTCCTCGGCGCGCCGGAACCGACGCACGCCTCAGGCGAGGCGGGGGACTGGCCGACGCTGGAGTACCGCAGCCGGAACCAGCCGGAGCGGCCCAAGCGGTCCAGCCCACTGGACTTCTTCCGCCGGGAGAAGAAGGAGAGCTGAGCTCCCGGGGCCTGATGTTCCGCAATTTCCATTGAGCCTTTTCATCCTGTCCGGCTGGTGACCGCGAAGCACGACCGACACCGCGCGTCGAGGGGCGCATGCGCCGCAGGCGCATAGCCCACCCTCGCAACTTGCACCGCCACCGGCACCGCTACGCAAAACGAGCCTGGAAAAACCTCATTGAAATCGCACGTCTGATTTCAATGGAAATTGCGGAGACCTGGCCGCTTCAGAGGGCTTTGAGCTCTTCGAACACTTCTCGGATCGAGGACTTGGCGTCGCCGAAGAGCATCGCCGTTCTCGGGTCCGCGTAGAGCGGGTTGTCGACTCCGGCGAAGCCTGCGCGCATCGAGCGCTTCAGCACGATCACCGTCTTGGCCTGGTCGACGTTGAGGATCGGCATGCCGTAGATCGGCGAGTTCGGGTCGGTGCGGGCCGCCGGGTTGGTGACGTCGTTGGCGCCGATCACCAGCGCGACGTCGGTGCGGGCGAACTCGTCGTTGATCTCGTCCATCTCCTTGAGCTGCTCGTAGGGCACGTCTGCCTCCGCGAGCAGCACGTTCATGTGACCGGGCATCCGACCCGCCACCGGGTGGATCGCGTAGGACACGCCGACACCCCTGTCCGCCAGCAGCTTCGCCATGTCCTGCACCGCGTGCTGGGCCTGCGCGACCGCCATGCCGTAGCCGGGCACCACGATCACCTGCCCCGCGTAGGCGAGCTGGATGGCCACGTCAGCGGCGCCGATCGAGCGCACCGTCCCGCTGCTGGTCGCCGGGGCTGCCGAGGTGGTTCCGCCGAAGCCGCCAGCGATGATCGACGGGATCGAGCGGTTCATCGCCTTGGCCATCTGGTCGGTCAGGATCGAACCGGAGGCCCCGACGAGCATCCCGGCGACGATCATCGCCGTGTTGCTCAGCGCCAGCCCGGCCGCCGCCGCCGACAGTCCGGTGAAGGCGTTGAGCAGCGACACCACCACCGGCATGTCGGCGCCGCCGATCGGCAGCACCACCGCGATCCCAGCCAGCCCCGCCAGCACCAGCACCGTCACCAGCAGCAGCTCAGCACCGCTGCCCAGACCGATCGCCACCGCGCACGCCACCGCACCGACCAGCAACAACACGTTCAGCGGCAGCTGCAGGCGACCCACCGAGATCGGGCGGCCGGGCACGAGTTCCTGCAGCTTGCCGAAGGCCACCAGCGAACCCCAGAACGAGATCGAGCCGATGATCGCGGCGAACAGAGTCGCGATCGGAACGAACGCCGGTTCGCCCTGGAACCCGGCGCTGTCCCGGAACTCGACCCAGGCGGTCAGCGCCACCGCACCGCCGCCGACGCCGTTGAACAGCGCCACCATCTGCGGCATCGCGGTCATCTTCACCCGCCGCGCCGCCGGGACGCCGATCACCGTGCCGACGACCAAGCCGAGCACGATCAGCCCCCAGTTGGTCAGGCCGGGGGTGAGCAGCGTGGCGACCACCGCGACCACCATGCCCGCGGCCGCGATCGCGTTGCCGCGCACCGCGGTCCGCGGCCCGGTCAGACCCATCAAGCCGTAGATGAACAGGGCGAACGCCAGGATGTAGAGGACCGACCGCAGCGTGATCACTTCTCGGCGTCCTTCCGCGCGGGTTCCGGCTTGCGCTTGAACATGCCCAGCATCCGGTCGGTGACCAGGAATCCGCCGACGACGTTGATCGTGCCGAAGATGATCGCCACCAGAGCCAGCAGCTGCGATCCCAGGTCGCTCACCCCGGACCCGAGCACCAGCACCCCGCCGAGCAGCACGATTCCGTGAATGGCGTTGGTCCCGGACATCAGCGGGGTGTGCAAGGTGTTCGGCACCTTCGAGATCACCGCGAAGCCGACGAACCCGGCCAGCACCAGTACCGCCAGATCAGCCAGGAACATCGCCCCTCCTCCCTGCGTCGGGCCGAGGTGAAGGGCACCTTTTGCCGACTTAGCCGGTCACAGGTGCCCTTCACCGGGTTCTGATCGGGTGATGCAGGTGGCGGCCAGGATCTCGTCGGTGAAGTCGGGGGAGAGACGGCTTTCGACCAGCATCAGGTCGAGCAGTGCTTGGACGTTGCGGGCGTAGAGCTCGCTGGCGTGCTCCGGCATGGTCGCCGGGAGGTTCAGCGGGGCGGCGATGGTGACGTCGTGGTGCACCGCGATCTGGCCTGGTTCGCTGAGCTCGCAGTTTCCGCCCGTCGAACCCGCGAGGTCGACGATCACGCTGCCCGGGCGCATCCGGCGGACCGCCTCGGCAGGTACCAGTCGCGGTGCTGGGCGTCCGGGAACCAAGGCGGTCGTGATCACCACGTCGAAACCGCTGATCGCCGCGTTCAGGCGTTGGGCCTGCTCGGCGCGTTCGTCCTCGGTCAGCTCGCGGGCGTAGCCTCCCTCGCCGACCGCCGAGATGCCCAGGTCCAGCCACTTCGCGCCGACCGAACGAACCTGGTCGGCGACCTCCGGTCGCACGTCGTAACCGGTGGTGCGGGCGCCGAGCCGCTTGGCCGTGGCGAGTGCCTGCAGCCCGGCCACGCCGACGCCGAGCACCAGCGCCGAAGCGGGTTTCACGGTCCCGGCGGCGGTGGTCAACATTGGGAAGAAGCGGGTGCATTGGTCGGCGGCCAGCAGCACCGCGCGGTATCCGGACACGTTGGCCTGGGAGGACAGCGCGTCCATCGACTGGGCGCGGGAGATGCGCGGAACCGACTCCAGCGCGAATCCGGTCACCTCGGCCTCTCGCAGGCGTGGCACCAGGTCAGGGTCGGTCAGCGGGGCGAGGAAGCCGATGAGCGTCGAGCCGCGGGGAAGCTTGCCGATCTCTGCTGTGCTGGGCGGGTTGACCTTCACCACCACGTCGGCCGACCACGGTTCGCCGAGGTTCGCGCCCGCTTTGGTGAACGCGTCATCGGGGATCAGCGCGGCCTGTCCAGCGCCGGGTTCGACGACCACCTCGAGGCCCTGCGCGCACAGCCGCTCGACTACGCCGGGCACGAGCGCGACCCGCCGCTCACCTGCCAGCGACTCGCGCGGGACACCGACACTGGTGCGATCGCCCTCCTGCGAGGTCATGCCTCCAGATGTCCACAACCCGGACCAAACCGCAAGGCCACACGCCCGTTCGGCGGCGGGAACCACTAGGACAGACGTACTGGATGACGCGGAACCTGTCTCCGGTGGTCGTTTTGCGTGGCGGTGCGGGTAGCGAGGGTGGGCTATGCGCCCGGCGGCGCATCAAAGACAAAGACCGAGAGCGCCGGCGATCAGAAGTCGGTGATGTCCCAGGTGAGCGTGCGCTGGGTGTCGCCGGGGCGCGGCGTCCAGCGGACGGTGGTCAGCTCCGTCGACTCCGGTAGGACGTAGACGGTGTGACCGCCGGCCGTTTCGCCCGGCGGGACGCCGATGCGGTGCGGGGGACGGGACGACAGCGACACCGGGGACTTCGTCACCACGGAGCCGTCCGTGGTGATCAGCTCCAGGTACAGGTCCGGCAGGGAAGTGAAGGGCGTTTGGCCGCGGTTGGTCAGCTCGGTGTGCACCACGACCGCGCGCTCGCCGTCCTGCAGCTCGTAACCGGCCGCGGTGAACAGGAAGTCCGCCGGGTCGACGACCTCGACCAGCAGGATCGTGATCCGCTCGCCCTCCAGACCTTCCACGTCGAGCTTGCTGCCGACCTTGCCGGTGCGCGCCGGCTGCTGCTGGGCGGGCTGCTGCGGCTGCTGATCACCGCGCGCCCACGCGGCCGATCCGGGCGGACCCCAGACGTTCATGGGGTCCTGCGGAGCGGCGGGCTGCTGCGGGAACGAGGTCGGCGGCGGGCCGGGCGGGACGAACTGCTGCGGTCCGCTTGGCTGGCCGTAGGCGGGCGCGGGGAAACCGCCGCTGTGCGCCGGGTAGCCGCCCGTCGGCTGAGGGAAGGATCCGGAGTGCTGGACCTGGTACGGACCGGACACCGGGTAGGGGCCGCTGGCCATGTTCTGCTGCGCGGCCCAGTGCTGAGCGGCGGCGACTGCGTTGCGGATGCCCTGAACATCGCACTCGACCCCGACGATCAGCGGGAGACCGGTGGTGGAGAGAGTGGCGAGGCGCGCGGCGACGTCGCGCACGTCCATGCCGAGCCGACCGGCGATCTCGGGTACCGCCGCCCGGCCCATCTCGGCGACGACGCTCAGCAATCGCACATCTACGGGATCAGGGCCAGCCACGCCGAACCACGCTACCTGCTCGGCAATTCCCATGCGTGAACGGCACGTGGTTTCGTCCAGTTCTCGCCCAGGGCGTGACCGACCGCACCCGTTTCCGCGCGTCGCGGCGGAAAACGCTCGCAACGCCGGGGGAATCGGCGATCACACCGGGTGCGCGCGTTAGGCTGGCAGCTCTCCCCGAGGCTGTCGCGAAGGAGGACTTTCCCGTGCCTGTTGACCCCTTCGTCCACCTGCACGTGCATACCGAGTACTCGATGCTCGATGGTGCGGCGAAGGTGGGGGCGTTGTTCGCCGAGGCCCAGCGCCTCGGGATGCCTGCGGTGGGGATGACCGACCACGGGAACATGTTCGGCGCCGACGAGTTCTACCAGCAGGCGAAGAAGACGGGTATCAAGCCGATCATCGGCATCGAGGCCTATCTGGCGCCGACCAACCGCTTCCACAAGAAGCCGGTGTTCTGGGGTGAGGCGAAGCAGCGCGGCGCCGACGAGTTCGGTGAGGGCGGTGACGTCTCGGGCGCGGGTGCGTACACGCACATGACGATGGTGGCGCGCAACGCCACCGGCCTGCGCAACCTGTTCACGCTGTCCAGCCGCGCGAGCTTCGAGGGCATGTACCGCAAGCCGCGGATGGACCGGGAGCTGATCTCGGAGTTCTCCGAGGGCATCATCGCCACGACCGGTTGCCCGTCCGGCGAGGTGCAGACCCGGCTGCGATTGCGGCAGTTCGACGAGGCGCTGCAGGCGGCGGCCGACTACCAGGAGATCTTCGGCAAGGAGAACTTCTTCCTGGAGTTGATGGACCACGGCCTGCCGATCGAGCGGTCGGTGCGTCAGGGTTTGCTGGAGATTTCCAAGAAGCTCGGCATCCCGCCGCTGGCGACCAATGACAGCCATTACGTGACGGTTGACCAGGCCGATTCGCATGGTGCGTTGCTGTGCGTGCAGTCGGGTAAGACGCTCAGTGATGAGTCCCGGTTCAAGTTCGACGGCGATGGTTATTACCTGAAGTCCGCTGAGGAGATGCGGGAGTACTGGGACAAGGAAGTCCCGGGCGCGGCGGACAACACGCTGCGGATCGCGGAGATGGTCGAGTCCTACGAGGACGTCTGGAACTTCCAGGACCGGATGCCGCGCGTCACCGACGGCACTGGCCGCTCCGAGCGCGAGCTGTTGGCCGCCGAGCTCGAGCAGTACCTGCCGTCGCGGTATCCGGACGGTCCGACCGAGGAGTGCCGCAAGCGCATCCAGGTCGAGCTGGACGTGCTGGACACCAAGGGCTACTGCGCGTACTTCCTGGTGGTCGGTGACTTGACGCGGTGGGCGAAGTCGCAGGGCATTCACGTGGGGCCGGGCCGTGGTTCGGCGGCGGGTTCGCTGCTGGCCTACATCCTGCACATCACGAACCTGGATCCGCTGGAGCACGGGCTGATCTTCGAGCGGTTCCTCAACCCGGAGCGCGACTCGCCGCCGGACATCGACCTCGACTTCGACGACCGGCGTCGGGACGAGGTGTTGCAGTACGCGATCAACAAGTACGGTCGGGACAAGGTCGCGCAGGTCATCACCTTCGGCAAGATCAAGACGAAGGCGGCGATCAAGGACTCGGCGCGGGTGCACCACGGCCAGCCGGGGTTCGCGATCGCGGACAAGATCTCCAAGGCG
Source organism: Saccharopolyspora sp. NPDC002376 (assembly GCF_053593195.1). Taxonomy (NCBI): domain Bacteria; kingdom Bacillati; phylum Actinomycetota; class Actinomycetes; order Pseudonocardiales; family Pseudonocardiaceae; genus Saccharopolyspora; species Saccharopolyspora sp. NPDC002376. Next base: position 148,700 of record NZ_JBSFBZ010000008.1, on the reverse strand, counting down.
CTGCCGCCGCCGATCGCGGCCAAGGACATCCCGCTGTCGGGGATCGTGGATCCGCAACACGAGCGCTACACCGAGGCCGCTGAGGTCCGCAGCCTGATCGAGACTGACCCGTCGGTGTCGCAGATCTTCGACACCGCGCGCGGTCTGGAAGGCCTGATCCGAAATGCCGGTGTGCACGCGTGCGCGGTGATTCTGTCCTCGCAGCCGCTGCTGGGCACGGTGCCGCTGTGGGCGCGTGACGACGGCTCGATCATCACCGGCTGGGACTACCCGTCGTGCGAGGCCATCGGCCTGCTGAAGATGGACTTCCTGGGTCTGTCCAACCTCACCATCCTCGGCGACGCGCTGCGAATGGTGAAGGAGAACCACGACCGGGAGATCGACCTTTCCAACCTCGGGTTGGACGACAAGGCCACTTACGAGCTGCTCGCCCGCGGGGAGAGCCTGGGAGTGTTCCAGCTCGAAGGTGGCGGCATGCGCGAACTGCTCAAGCGCATGCAACCCACCGAGTTCGCCGACATCGTGGCCTGCAACGCGCTGTACCGGCCGGGCCCGATGGAGGTCAACGCGCACAACGACTACGCGGACCGCAAGAACGGCAAGAAGCCGGTCGAGCCGATCCACCCCGAGCTGGACGAACCGCTCAAGGACATCCTCGCCGAGACCTACGGTCTGATCGTCTACCAAGAGCAGATCATGGCGATCGCGCAGAAGGTCGCGGGTTACAGCCTCGGTCGAGCGGACATCCTGCGCCGCGCGATGGGCAAGAAGAAGAAGTCGGTCCTGGACCAGGAGTTCGAGGGCTTCCGGGACGGGATGCTCGCGCAGGGCTTCTCCGACGAGGCGATCGAGAAGTTGTGGGCGACGGTCCTGCCCTTCGCCGGCTACGCGTTCAACAAGTCGCACGCGGCGGGTTACGCCCTGGTGGCGTACTGGACGGCCTATCTGAAGGCGAATTACCCGGCCGAGTACATGGCGGGCTTGTTGACCTCCAACGGTGACAACAAGGACAAGATGGCCATCTACCTGGCCGAGTGCCGGCGGATGGGCGTCAAGGTGCTCTCGCCGGACGTCAACGACTCCAAGGACACCTTCGCCGCGGTCGGCTCCGACATCCGCTTCGGCATGAGCGCGATCCGCAACGTCGGGTCGAACGTGGTGGCCTCGATCGTCAAGTCCCGCCAGGAGAAGAGCCGCTACACCTCCTTCACCGACTTCCTGGACAAGTCGGAGATCCTGGCCTGCAACAAGCGGGTCATCGAGTCGCTGATCAAGGCCGGTGCGTTCGACTCGCTGGGGCACACCCGCATGTCGCTGGTGCAGCACCACGAGAACGCGGTGGACGCGGTCATCGGGTTGAAGCGGCAGCAGGCGATGGGTCAGTTCGACCTGTTCGGTGCCGACGACTCGGCTGACAGCGCGGACGCCTCGCCGCTGGCGCACTTGACGTTCACGCCGGAGGAGTGGCCGCGCAAGCAGCTGCTGTCCTACGAGCGGGAGATGCTGGGCCTGTACGTCTCCGCGCACCCGCTCGACGGGGCCGAGCGGCTGCTCGCGCCCTATCAGGACACCGGGATCGCCGATCTGGTCGGCGGTGAGCGGGAGTTCGGCGGCGGCAAGGAGCAGATCAAGATCGCCGGGATGATCTCGGGAATCCAGCGCCGCATCAACAAGAACGGCCACCCGTGGGCGATCGTCACCCTCGAGGACCTCGACGCCAGCGTCGAAGTGCTGTTCTTCCCGAAGTCCTACGAGATGTTCGCCGACTGCCTGGTCGAGGACACGGCGCTGGCGGTCAAGGGCCGCATCAACGAGCGCGAGGGCACCATCAGCGTCTTCGCCTCCGACGCGGTACCGGTCGACATCTCCGCGGCCGAAACCGACCCGGGCACCGACCCGGCGTTCGTGATCAAGGTGCCGGTGGGCCGGGTGAACCAGTCCCTGGTGACGGAGCTGAAGCGGACCCTCCAGGCGCACTCGGGCACGACTCCGGTGCACCTCAAGCTCCAGAGCCCCCGAGGCGTGACCCGCCTGGCGCTGTCCAGCGACTACTTCGTCTCCACGGAGAACGGCCTGCAGGGCGAGCTCAAGGGCCTCCTCGGAGCAGGCTGCTTCGAATCCGTCTGACGGTGGTGTGCCGGTCCACAGCGGACCGGCACACCGCACTCAGACTGTTTCGAAGGTGGCCATCATGCCCATGTCCTCGTGTTCCGCGTTGTGGCAGTGGAAGACGTAGCGGCCCCGGTAGCTCTCGAAGCGGGTGATGACCTCCACCGCTCGGCCCGGTTCCAGGTCGACCGTGTCCTTCCAGCCCGCGTCGAGCGGGCGCGGTTCGCCGCTGCCGCGGGACAGGACCTGGAAGTTGGCCAGGTGCAGGTGGATCGGGTCGCGGACGACGTGCAGCCCGGCCAGGCCCCGGTAGACGGCCGGACCGGTGAAGTCATGGACCTGCTGCCGCTGCGCGTGCGGCTCTACTCGTGCTCGGCGGCAGCCCAGCTGATGTGCTCGTGGGGGTTCTCAGATCTGGAATGCATAAAGTTGGGCACCCGCAGTCCAGGCGGGCGCTGAGGTTCCGCTACTCGCACCGCCACGCAAAACGAGTTCGTCAGACAAGAATTCAGAGGCGAGTGACAGGTGGGCGTGAACGGGGTTCACTGGGGAGTAGGGGTCACACTGCCTAGTGCGAAGGAATCTGATGTCCACCACCGAGGCGCATGACGAAGTTCTCTTGTTCGACGCCGCTTTCGTGCAGGACCTGCACGCGCGGTACGCCGAGAGCCGCGACACCACGCCGGTTCAGCGGTTGGTCACGCCGAACGGTCTGCCTGTCTGGGTGATCACCCGGTATGCCGATGCTCGCGCCGCGCTGACGGATCCGCGGCTGAGCAAGGAGTCCGCGCGCATCCACGAGGTGATCACTGCGAACCTACCGCCGGACTCGGACCACCGCGTGTTCGACGACACGCTGTCCTCGCACATGCTCAACATGGATCCGCCGGACCACACCCGGCTGCGCAAGCTGGTGGTCAAGGCCTTCACCAGCCGCCGGGTGGAAGCGCTGCGACCGCGGGTCGAGGAGATCACCGAGCGGTTGCTCGACGAGATGGCGGAACAGTCCGAAGTGGACTTGTTGGACACCTTCGCCTTCCCGTTGCCGATCCAGGTCATCTCCGAGCTGGTCGGTGTCGACGAGAGCCGCCGGGACGACTTCCGGGCCTGGACGAACACCCTGCTGGACGCCTCCGATCGCGAAGCGGCGGGGAACGCGGCGATGGAGATGGCCGAGTACCTCACCGAACTCATCGAGGTCAAGCGCCGCCAGCCCGCCGACGACCTGCTCACCGCGCTGATCGACGCCACCGAGGACCAGGACCGGCTCAGCGACGGGGAACTGATCGCGATGGTGTTCCTGCTGCTGGTGGCCGGGCACGAGACGACGGTCAACCTGATCGGCAACGGGGTGCTGCACCTGCTGCGCAACCCCGACCAGTGGGCGGCGCTGCGAGAGAACCCGGATCTGGTGGCCGGCGCGGTGGAGGAGATGCTGCGCTTCGACGGGCCGGTGATGCACGGGACGTTCCGCTTCACCGCGGAGGCGATGCAGATCGGTGACGTGGAGATCCCGGCCGGGCAGATCGTGTGGGTCGGGCTGGCGGCGGCCAACCGCGACCCAGAGCAGTTCCCCGATTCGGACCGGTTCGACATCACCCGTGACGCGCACGGACACCTGGCCTTCGGCCACGGGATCCACTTCTGCCTCGGAGCCCAGCTCGCCCGCCTGGAGGCGCAGGTCGCGCTGCGCGGCCTCGTCGAACGGTTCCCGAACCTCAGCGCCGCAGGACCGCTGGACGGTGCGGAATGGCGCTTCAGCACCCTGATCCACGGCCTGCGGGCGCTCCCGGTCCGCCCGGCTGGGGGCTAATCCGGTTCGCCGTGCTCGCCGAACCAGTGGGCGAGCTTGCCCCGGCGGCTGACCGCTCGCAGTCGTCGCTCCGCGGCGGCTCGGTGCTCCACGGTGGTGACGACGAGCAGTTCGTCGCCGATCTCCAGGTAGCTGTCCGGGAGCGGGACGAAGGCGCGGCCGCCCCGCACGATCAGCGGGACCACCGCGGGCGCGGGCAGCCGGAGCTCGACGATGGTCGTGTGGTGCAGCCGAGATCCCGGCGGCACGGTCATCGTCAGCAGCTCGGCGTGGGCGACGTTGAGCGGCACCGAGTCGAGCTGGATCTCGCGGGGCGCTTCGCGCGGGATGATGCCCAGCAGCCGGGCCAGCGGGTGCAGGCTCGGCGCCTGCACCAGGATGAACACGACGACCAGCACGAACACGATGTCCAGCACCCGTTGGCTGCCCGGCACGCCTTGCACGATCGGGAAGGTCGCCAGCACGATCGGCACCGCACCGCGCAGGCCCGCCCAGGACAGGAACACCTGTTCCCGCCACGGGACGTGGAAGCCCAGCAGCGGGATCACCACCGACACCGGGCGGGCGACCAGCAGCAGCACCAGGCCGATGACCAGCGCGGGCAGCACTTCGCCGGGCAGCTCGCTCGGCGTCACCAGCAGTCCGAGCAGCACGAACAGCCCGATCTGCGCGATCCAGCCGAGCCCTTCGGCGAAGGACCGCGTCGCCGAGCGGTGCGGCAGCCGACCAGTGTTGCCCAGCGCCAAGCCGGCCAGGTAGGCGGCGAGGAAGCCGCTGGCCTCCACAGCCCCACCGGCGGCGAAAGCGATCACGCAGAGTCCGAAGGTCGCCACCGGGAACAGCCCGGCGGCCGGCAGCGCCAACCGCGGCAGCACCTTGGCTCCGCCCACGCCGATGGCCAGCCCGATCGCCGCACCGATGGTCAGCTGGTAGACCAGGTCGACCGTGATCTCCAGCGGGGAGACTTCCAGCGGGACCGTGCTGAACAGCAGCACGAAGATCACGGTCGGCGCGTCGTTGAACCCGGATTCCGCCTCCAGCAACCCGGCGAGCCGCTTGGGCAGCGGCAGCACCCGGAGCACGGAGAACACCGCTGCCGCGTCCGTGGACGACACGACGGCGCCCACCAGCAGCGACAGCTGCCAGTCGATGCCCAGCAGCAGGTGCGCGCCCAGGGCCGTGACCACCAGGCTGATGCCGACGCCGATCGTTGCGAGCATCGCGGCGGGCGCGAGTAATCGCCGGATGTCGGACCAGCGGGTGGACAGACCACCTTCGATGAGGATGATGGCCAGCGCCGCCGTGCCCAGGTTCTGCGCGATCTGGGCGTCGTGGAACTTGATGCCCAGCACGTCCTCGCCGAGCACCACGCCCAGCCCGAGGTAGATCAGCAGGCTGGGCAGTCCGAGCCGGGAAGCGAGGAGCGCGGCCACCGCACCGGCCAAGAGCACGAGTCCACCTACGAGCAGCACCAGGTACAACTGCTGCAGACTCATCGCATCCTCGCTCGACCGTGTCCTCCGGTCGACCCAGTACAGCAACATCGACCGAGATGCGCGGGCCAGAACGAGCCGTGAGCGGCGATGGTGGCTCTAGCCGCCGACCTTTTGTTGCACCGCTGTTATTCAGCGAGTTTGCTGGTCGAGAGGTCTGAACATGTTTGTTGGCGCTAGGTGGTCTTTACCTGAAAGAAGGGCTGTGCCCTCTTCTCCGTCGATCTGGCGGAGCCCGCTGAGAAGAGGGCAAGCACCGAGCGACCGCAGCGTTGCTACTCCACTCTTCCCGGAAGCCCGCTGGTGATCTGGGGGCGGCGAGCGCCCCAGGTAACCAATGGAGGTATGCGAGGCGGTAGTAGTCCCCTACTCGTGTTGCCTAGTCGGCAACGCCGTACTCATCCAGGTACCGAGTGAGGCGGGGCGGCTTAGAACGGCGTGAGGCATGGCCCTGGACAGCGTGGTTGCGACTTGGTAGCGCCGAAGCCCTTTCCCCGGTTGACCGCTAACAACCGGGGCCGCGCAAGGGGAAGCAGCCTGGCCACGCGATGTGTCTGTGACTAACCGAATACGGCAACCTGCATCGTCCGGTAGCGCGGAACCGGCGTAACGGTGTTGAGGTGTGCCTTGTTCGGCGGCGTATTGTTCGTGTTGCTCACGATTGTTCTTGCGGTCGGAGTACTGGTTGTGGCAGCGCTTTGGGCGCTGGTCCGCATCTTGAAAGCGTGTCACGAGGTCGAGAAGCTGCGTTCAGTGACGTTCCGTCTGAGTTCCCGCCGTGCATCGGTAGAGCTCGAGGTCAACAAAGACATTTGTAGAGAGAAATTCGGCAGCCTTGCTTGTCCGTGTCTGTTCGACACAGCCGGATGCGACTCGGCGGCTACCGTCATTTTCGGGCGGAGCTCTGGCGTTTGAGTGGATGGTCGGGCGATGCGGGGAGGACGCACCGCCCGGCCATCCTGGTGCCTGGTCGCCGCTGGGGGCTGGTCGGCGGGCACCTGGGGACGGCGGGAGCACCGGCCTGGGAGGGGATTTCGGCCACGGTGCTCCCGCCGAGCTCTATATCCGGTGGAATCCGGCGAGAACCTGCCGGATCACTTCCGGGTCGCGGGTGAAGCCGCTGCGATTTGGCGTCGATGCCGTTTCGACGCGGGGGAGTTCCCGTGTTTCTGCCAACGCGAGTTCGTCGGTCTTGGCCTTGTGAGCAGGTGCTCAACCGTCAGCGCGCCCTCGCCTGCTCCGGCGTGTTTGCCGAATTCGCCGAAGTAGCGCACAGTCCACCATCCCGCCAGCGCGACAACGGTCGCTGCTGCGATCAGCAACAACGTGATCATCGGTCTGCCCTCTCCGAGGTGATCACAACCCGACCGCTGGATTGCCCTTCCGCGCTGTCGCGCAGCTGCACCACCAACACGTCCATGGCGTTGGCCAAGGTCAGCAACTCGGCTGGAGACCAACGGCCTGCTTCGATGTCGTCGACCGCATACCCGAGCGCCAAGATCGCGCATCGGATCCTCGACGCGACGCCCGGAAATTTCTGACCTTCTGGTGCGTTCATCCCGCACCCGCAATCGGTGGCACTCCGGCCAGCTCACGCGCGGATTCGTTGCAGTCCAGGCAGGTGCTCCACAGCCAAGCGGTGTCGCTGGATTCGGGGTTGACGGTCCGCTCGCAAAGAGTCGTGACCTCGGTGCCATCTGGGTAGATCGACGCGCCTGGCGGATGCGGATCGGTGCTCGCGTGCCGCTGGCCGTCAGCGGGCACCCAATGGAACGGATGCGGGCGGTACATCAGACACGCCCCAAACTCGTCACACAGAGCAACATGTCGTACCCTCCGTGAATTTCTGACGTCCGCGACGGATCGTGTCGCAAGTCCTATGCTTGTCGCAAACGACGATATCTGTCGCGCGCGACAGGTCAACTGAGGCGAATAGGTGATGGTTTATGAGCCGTCGTTATGCTCGTCGCATGGCCAGCACCAGCAGCGGATCACCGCGGCTACGCGCATTGGGCGCTGAACTGCGCGAATACCGCGAACAAGCCGGGCTGACCGTGCGCGAAGTGGCGCAAAAGCTCGGCGGCCACCACTCGAAGTACGCCCGGATTGAGACCGGCGAGCGCGCAGCTTCACCCGAAGAGGTCGCCGCCATGCTGGCCACCTACGGCGTGTCGGAAGAAGAACGCGAGCGGCTCGCCGACATGGCGCGCGACGACCGGGCCGACTGGTTGTCGACCAGCAAGACCGGAGTACGCAAAGAGCTGACCACGCTGATCGAGTTCGAGCGCACCGCGACCCGCATCACCGACGTCGCCACGGGCGTAATCCCTGGCCTGCTGCAAACCTCCGAGTACGCCCGCGCGATCATGCACGGGCTACCGCCGAATGAGGTCGAGACGATGGTGCTCATGCGCGTGGGCCGTCGCGAAATCCTGACGTCGAAGAACGCGCCTGAGTTCGTGGCCTTCATCGCCGAGGCCGCCCTCAACGAGCGGATCGGAGGCGCGGAAGTGATGGCCGAGCAACTGCGCCACCTGGTCAAGATGGCCGATTGGTCAACCGTCGAGATTCGAGTTCTGCCAGCAGGCGCGGAACGGTGGCATCCCGCGCACATGGGCGCATTCATCGTTTTCGAGTTTCCGAAGGCGACACCGATCGTGCACCTGGAGCACTACCGGTCGTCGGTGTCGCTGCACAACGTAGGTATCGCACGAGCGTACCTCGAAGCGATAACAGGCCTACGAGAGTTGGCCATGAGCCCGCACGACTCTGTGCGGTTCATCGCTGAATGCGCTGACAAGTTGGAGGCAGCCATATGACAGAGCCGACCGGATGGCGGAAGTCGAGCCGATCGGGTCAGCAGACCAGTTGCGTCGAGGTTGGCCGCCTCGGTGATGGTGCAGCGGTGCGCGACACGAAGAACCGGGCTGCTGGGTACTTAACCGCCGACCGTGGACAGTGGTCGGCGTTCGTTGCTGCGGTCAAGTCTGGAAGGTTTGAAGACTGAGGTAGCGCAACGAGCCCCAACAGCGCTCGCATGGTGAAGGTGCCACTGTGCGGGCGCTGTCGCATGTTCAGCCGAGCCGTGAGCAGCGACGGTTGCTCTTGCGAGCATCGCCGCTCACGACTGATCTCCACTGTGGACCTCGTTCTCGAGGAGGAGGTCTGAGCGCCCTCGGGTGGATAAGTTGACGCAGTGCGGACTGCAACGAATCGGCTGGTCATCGACGGCCCGCTAGCCGTGCTCTGCGGGGCGATCGGGGCTGCGGTATCGCTGAGCGCTGTGCGCGGGTCGAGCCTTCCGGCGTGGGTGGCGGTGGTTTCGATCCTGGTCGGGCTCACCGCGTGCCTGGCCGTGCGCCGCATCTGGCCGACGGCGGCGTTCGTCGTCGGTTCGGGCCTGATGCTGGTGCTGGTCGCGCTGCCGAACGTCGGTGAGCAGGGCGTTCCGCCGATCCTGCTGCCGTTCTCGCTGATCCACCCGGTCCTGTTGCACGCGGTCGTCGCCCACACCGAGCGCTCCGCGCTGCCGGTCGCCTGCGGTCTGCTCGGCGCGGCGATCGCCGTGGTGCGCGGGGTGATCGGCTTCCCGGTCGATCCGCTGGGTACGGCCGGGGTGCTGGCGGCTGCGGCGTTCGGGTCCGTGCTCGCGGCGTGGGCGCTCGGCCGCTACTCGCGGATCAGCGTCGCCTACGTGCGGTCCCTCGAGGAGCGGGCGGCTCAGGCCGAGCTGTTGCGCGAGCAGCAGGTGCGCGAGGCCACCGCCGCGGAACGCCGGTTGATCGCCCGCGAGATCCACGACGTGGCCGCGCATTCGCTCGCGGTCGTGCTGGCCCAGGCCGACACCGCGCGCCTGGTCTTCGACCGCGATCGGGACAAGGCGCGGGAGATGATCGGCACGGCGGTCGAGGTGGGGCGGCAGGCGATGGGGGAGTTGCGCAGCATGCTCGGCGTTCTGCGCACCGGCGACGAGACCGTGCCAGCGGGCCAGGACCTCGCCGAACTGGTCGAGACGTTCCGCCGAGCCGGCGCCGACGTCGAGCTGGTCAACGAGGGCGAGCCGCAGGAGATCGACACCGCGCAGCGGCACGCCGTCTACCGGATCGTGCAGGAGTCGGTGACCAACGCGCTCAAGCACGTCGGGCCGGACGTGACCTGCCGGGTCGTGTTGGGCTGGGCGCAAGATCGGCTTATCGTGACCGTCGCGGACGACGGTCCGGGCACCTCGGCGGACCTGACCGCCGCCGGTGGGTTCGGCATCGTGGGGATGGCCGAGCGGATGCGGCAGATCGGAGGCGATTTCACAGTGCGCAGCGCACCGGGTGCGGGAACCGAGGTGCGGGCCGGGTTCGGCCTGCTGGAGGCGCCGCGATGACGATCCGCGTGGTGGTTGCCGACGACCAGCAGCTCATCCGCTCGGCGCTGACCACCGTGCTCGGGCTGCACGACGATCTGACCTGCGTCGCCGAGGTCGCGACCGGGCGGGAAGCGCTGGCGGTGTGCCGGGCGAGCCGGGTGGACGTGGTGCTGATGGACATCCGGATGCCCGATCTGGACGGCATCGCGGCGACCGAGCTGATCACCGCCGAGCTGCCGAGCACCCGGGTGCTGGTGCTGACCACCTTCGACCTGGACGAGAACCTGTTCGCCGCGCTGCGGGCCGGGGCCAGCGGTTTCCTGACCAAGGACACGCCGGGAGAGGAGGTCGTAGCCGCGGTGCGGACTGTCCACGAGGGGCATTCGATCGTTTCCCCGCGCGCCACCCGCAGCCTGCTGGAGCTGGCCCGCACGTCCGCGCCGCAGCCGCCGGAGCCCGCGTGGGAGGTGCTGACCGGGCGTGAACGCGACGTGCTCGTGGAGCTGGCGCGCGGTTGCTCCAACGTCGAGATCGGCGCCGCCCTGCACCTGGCGGAGACCACGGTGAAGACGCACGTGGGCAGCATCCTGCGCAAACTCGGCGTCCGGGATCGGCTGCACGCGGTGATCTGGGCCTACGAGAACGGCGTCGTGCGGGGCTGATCTCCTCCTCGCGGAGGAGGCAGTCGGTCCGCCGCGGAGGAGGTTCGAAACTGGCGTTCCGGCCAGCATTTCGGGCATGACTGAACACCGATTTTCCGACTTCGCAGCCGGGAGCGTCGGGCTGGCGCTGCTGGTGATCCCGCCGGTGTGCTGGGCGACCGGCGCACCCAACCCGCTGGCCGCACCGGGCGACAGCTCCGGCCGATCGCTGGCCCTGCTGCCCCAGCCGATGGCGCACCTGGTCATGGCCGTGTGCGGGGTGGTCGTCGTCGCCGCTGCTGCGTGGCAGAACCGCGCAGTCCAGATCGCCGCGCTCGGCGCGTTCGCGCTACTCCTGGACGCTGGTGCGCTGGCGGCGATCGGCTATCTGCCGTTCATGGCCGTCTCAGCCGTGACGGGTCACGCCGACAACCTCAGCGCTTATCTCTCGGTCTCACTGCTGATGCAGCTCGGCATGGCCGTGGCTGCCGCGAGTCTGCTGTGGACGTTGGTGGACCGGCCGGTGTCCCCATCCGAAACCCACGAGCGCGCACGGATCCGCACCGCGCGGTGGACGAAGATCGCGATGATCGCGCCCCTGGTCTACGCGGCGACGCGGGTGCTGATGGTACTGGACGTGCCGGGGTTCGCCATTCCGTCGATGGACGTGTCGGGCAAGGCGGCCGGCCTCGGGCTGGCCGTGGCCTCGGTCGGCGGTGCCGTGCTCACCTGGGGCCTGATCCGGCCGTGGGGCGAGCGTTGGCCGCGCTGGATCCCGTTCGCCGCGGGCCGCGAGGTTCCGGTCAACTTCCCCGCCGCGACCGCGCTGGCGGTGTCGGTGCTGGTGATGGCGGCGGGCAAGGCGATCCTGGCGCTGGCGTTCACCACCAACACCGAGATCGCCGCCCACCCGATGGCATGGCTGCCGATGCTGCTCTGGCCGCTGTGGTCGGTCGCGTTGGCGCTGGCCGCGCTCAACTACCGAACCCGCCGCACCACCAGTCCTCAGCGCAGCGCGATGACCGTGTAGGGGCCGACGTCGCGCTTGACGAACGCTGGCGAGTCGAACACCGCGCGGTCGAAGTAGACGTCGTAGTCGCGGACGTTCGGCACCTGCGGGAACGCGTCGGCCTTGAGCTGCAGCACCAGCTTGCCCTCCTCGCCCTCGGGCAGCTCCACGGTCGAGTGCGGGCTGTCCGGGTTGCTCAGGATGAACACGTTGGGCGTGCGGAACTTGCTGTCGCGCAGCATGCCGAGGAATTCGTCGCTGGTCTTGGCCGTGGTCCACCGCTGGATCTCGGCGATGCGCTGGTCGTAGTCGCCGAGCGGGTTGGCGTAGTGCGGAGTCTCCTGCTGGAAGCCCCAGTAGGGCATGAAGGACATCAACTTGTAGTCGGTGCTCATCAGCAGGTTCTGCTCCGGAGGACGACCGGTCAGCTCGGCGACCGCGCGGATCTCTTCCGCGTTCCACGAACCGAGCTGCGCCGGGTCGCGCTGCCCCATCGCGTTGTCCCCGGTGGGGTAGTAGTCCTGGTAGGCGGCCTGGATCGACCCCTGCAACTTGTCCCCGATCGCGCTCTGGCTGATCGAGATCGCGCCGAGCAGCCCGAGTGCGCAGGCGACCATGCTGATCTGCAGCGAGTGCCGGGTGTCGAGCTTGCGCCGCAGGTAGCCGATCAGCTCCAGGAGGCCGAACACCCCGGCCACGGCCAGCGTCACGTCGAGGATCACGTTCAGCCGGAACGCCAGCAGCGTGGTCTTGGCGACCAGCGCCAGCGTCGAGAGCAGGAACCAGCAGTAGACCGTGATCACGATGGTGAGCATCGAAGCCGCGACCTCGTTGCGGCGGCAGCGCACCAGCAGCCACACCAGACCCGCCAGGCACAGCACGCCGAACGCGGTGCCCTCCAGCATCGGGGTGGGCAGGAGGGCGCTCTCCTCCGGCAGGTAGTGCTGGGCCGCGCTGCGCGGGTTGTTCAGCAGGAAGTCCGTGGCCAGCAGGTAGGGCCCCCAGGACACCAGCGCGATGACCAGGCTGACCAGGCCGATCGGCAGCAACCGCAGGAACAGCTGGCGAACCGTCGGCCACAGGCGTTCCCCCTGGTGCACCCGGAACGCGCCGATGACCACCGCCATCGTCAGCACCATCAGCACCGCGAAACCGAAGTGCAGGGTGTAGGTGATGGAGGTGAATCCGACGTAGCCGCCGATGCACACCAACGTCCACTTGGGAGCCGGGTCCCGGCGCCGCAGCGCGTGCCAGGCCAGCACCGCGACCGGGGCCAGCCAGGCCGCCGACGGCCACGCGTAGGGCTCCTCGATGCCGTGCAGCATCCCCGCCAGCGCGGTGGCGATCGCGGCCAGCAGCGCGACGCGGCGCCGCACCACCACGCTCCACAGCGTGAACGCCACGACGGTGGTCACCGCGACCCAGGCCAGCGCGTACGGCTTGTACGCCGCCCAGCCCTCCCAGCCGAGGAGGTTCGAGAACCGGCCGCCCAGCCAGAACCAGCCGCTCGGGTAGTAGGGCGGGAGGTCGACGTAGTTCATGTCGGCCAGGCCCGGGGTGCTGGCCATCCGCGTCATGTACTGCATGCGGAAGCCGTTGTCCACAGAGGACCCGCCGTAGTAGAACCTGGTGTTCTGCAGCGGAAGGGCCAGCGCGAGCGTGCTGAACGCGCTCAGCGACACCCAGGTCCCGAACAGCCGCAGCCAGCGCGGCGAGCGGTGGTGCCGGAGTGCCAGCAGCACGAACAGCACGATCAGCACCAGTCCGCTGCCGGTGGCGGCGAGCGCCTCGGGGGCGAAGCTGGGTTCGCTGATGCTCACGTGGGCGGCTGCGAATTGCAGCACCATGCTCACCACGGCGGCGACCGCAGCGCCCAGCAGCAGCTCGGCGATCGTGTTGCGCAGCGGCAGGCGGACCGCTGAGTCCCGCCGCGGTTCGTCGATCGGGCTCGGTCCGGTCAACTTGATGCTCGGCAGGATTCCCGCCACTTCACGCGTCCTTCGGCGTAGCTGACATGGGGGCTCGCGCAGAATAGTTGACGTGCTCCGCGCACCCGGGCATCGGGTGATGCGAGCATCGCGCGCTGTAGCGCTAGGGTGACCGCGACGGCCGGTCGCCGTTGCGGGATCGCAGTTCCAGTTGGCACTGCGACCTGACACCCGGAAGAACTGCGGTTCCGCTCGGAACTGCGGTCTGGCGCCGCTAGGAGGTCGGCGAGTGGCGGACAGCCCCCAAGCACCCCGAGGGGAGTCCCACGGCACTCGTGCCGTCCCGGAGCGGATCGAGGACGAGGTGGATCACCTGATCCCGTACCTCACCGAGCCGCCGGTGCCGCGCGTGGTGGTCAAAGCCGACCTGCTGCCCGCGATCAGCGCGATGTCGCTGATCGCGCTGATCGGGTTGCCCGTGGGGTGGGTGTGGTCCCGGCTGGCGCCGCCGCAGCAGAGCGTGCTCGGACCGAAGGGTTCGCTGACCCCGTTGCTGGTGGAGAGCTACCACGGCTTCGATGCGATCGCGATCTTCATGCTGCTGACGTTCGGCGCCGGTCTGCTGACCGCCTCGGTGCTCTGGCAGATGCGTCGTCGACGTGGCCCGGTGTTGCTCATCGGCGGTGTGCTGGGGTCGCTGCTGGCGGCTTGGCTGGGCATGCAGATGGGTGCCTCGTTCGCCGCCGGGATGTACGAGATGCCGCCGAACCCGCAGCTGGGCGACTTGATCACGGTGGCACCTGAGATCAGCACCGGCTGGGTGATGCTGGCGCAGCCGCTCGCGGTGGCGCTCGGCTACGGCCTCGCGGCTTCCTGGAACGGCCTCGACGACCTCGGTCGCCGCCTCAGCTGAACTTCCTGAGTGTCTGTTTGAAACGTGGCGGTGCGGGTAGCGGAAGCGAGGGTGGGCTGAACGCCTCCGGCGTTTCAAAGACAGGCTCTGAGAAACGACGCACCCCGGCTCTTGAACAGAGCCGGGGTGCGGTTTCGTCAGGGGGCTGCGCGGAGGGATCCGGTCAGCTGGTCGAGCTGGTCGCCGGTGAAGGCGCCTTCCACGTCCTGGTCCGCGGCGGCGATGAGGACCACCGAGCTCTGCCCGTCGCTGTTCGTCGCCACCACGCTGGCCAGCGCCTTCGCCGAGTCGCACGGCCCCGGCTGGGGCAGCGTCACCCGCGCCGTGACGCGGACCGCGGGAATGTTGCCGGGCAGCTGGATCTGCTCCGGTGGGCCGGTTTCGACCACCGGCTTGACGCCGTCGGGGGAGTAGGCCAGGTCGACGAGCTTGGCCAGCGTCTCGTTGGCCACCGTGGTGTCGTCCGGACCCTTGCGGGCGCTCACGCCCGAGGTCGCGCGGTAGCTGCGGGGGTCACCGGGGCAGAAACCGACCTGGTAGTCGGCCACCCCGGTCATGGTCACCGGGTCGTCCGGCGGGCCGTAGGCCTGGATGTTCTCCGGGTTGGGGTCCAGCTCCCAGCCCAGCGGCACGTCGTAGAGCGCGGTGCGCTTGGGCGCCCGCACCACCTGCCACCCCGGGACCACCGGCTGCAAGTCGGGGTTGGCTGCGGTCGGCTGCGTGGTCGGGGCCTGGGTGGGAGTGTTCTGGCTGGTGGTCGGCTTCGCGGGCGGCGGCGTCGGTGCTGCTTCGTTGCCGCTGGGGATGAGCACGACGATCGTGGTGACGATGGCGATCACGGCCACTGCGCCGAGCGCGATCGCGGCGATCATCGGACCCCGGCTCTTCTTCGGCGGGGGCGGGAAACCGCTGATCATGCCCGGGTACTGCGGCTGCTGCTGGTACTGGGGCTGCTGCTGGTACTGGGGCTGCTGGAACTGCGGTGGCTGCTGCGGCTGGCCGAACGCGCCGAATCCCTGGTACTGCCCGCCGGGCTGCTGACCCTGCGCACCGCCCATCGGCTGGCCGGTCAGCGGGTCGTACTGCTGACCGTTTGGATCGGAACCCCATGGACCACCAGGTGAGGACATGAGCTGATCTTATCCAGCGCTCCGACGGTGATCAGGCGCTAGGGATTCGCTGGTCGTGGTTTTGGTTTCTGTTTTTGAGACGCCGGAGGCGGTTAGCCCACCCTCGCAGCTTGCGCCGCCGCGGGTTCTCAGCGTTCGTCCTGGCGAGGACGGCCCCATTGCCGTGCATTTGGCATACATCAAGTGGGGTACCGGACGCTGAGGTTCCGCTACCCGCACCGCCACGCAAAACGACCACCGGAGACAGATTTCAGTTGACGCTGGTGCCTTGGGTGAACTCGGTGAGCGGGGCTGGCACTGCGCGCAGTTCGCGGAGGAATTCCGCTTCGCGCAGCAGCAACCGGCGGACCATGCGAAGCCGTGCCAGCGGATCGGTTTCGGCGAGCAGGTCCTGCCGGTCCTCCACGGTCAGCACGCAGTCGTCGGCCAGCAAGTAGGACAGATCGGCGATATCGGCGTCCGCACCAGGGGTTTCGCGGCGTCCGCCGCGCAGGCCGGTGAAGTGGTAGCGCTGGTGCGCTGCGCGGGCCGTGGTCGTCAGGTGCTCGCGGCGGCCGGGGGAGTCGCTGGCCGGTTCGGTGTCCGGCAACCACTGGACGTGCGCGACGAGGTAAGGCGCGGTGGTGCTGTCGATCTGCAGCAGCCGGAACCGCCGCTCGCCGGCGGCGCTGACGTCGTAGCGCCCACCGGGAAGCTGGCGGACGTCGTCCAGCACCGCGGAGCACCCGACGTCGTACATCGAGTCCACGTTGTCCTCGCCGACCTCCCAGCCCTGCTTGATGGCGATCACGCCGAACCTTCGGTCGGGCACGGCTTCGCCGACGAGGTCGTCGACCAGCTGCCGGTAGCGCGGTTCGAAGACGTGCAGCGGCAGCTGGCCGCCCGGCAGCAACACCGACCCCAGCGGGAACAACGGCAAGACGTCCAACACGCCCCTAAACCTACTTGTCCACCACCGTTCCTGGCTCGTTTTGCGTGGCGGTGCGGGTGCTCACCCCGATGTATGCCTAACTCGGTGGGCGGAAGACCGCGAAGGGGTCGGTGACCTGGAGATCGCGGCTGGTGAAGCGGAACAGGGCCGGGGGGCGACCGCCGGAGGGGCCGGCTGGGACCGTGTGACCGGTGGGTTCCAGGGCGCCGCGGCGGGTGAGGACGCGCTGCAGGTTGGTCGACGCGACCTGGTAGCCGAGCGCGGCGGAGTAGATGTCGCGCAGTTCGGAGACGGTGAACTCGGCGGGGGCCAACGCGAAGCCGATGTTGGTGTAGGACAGCTTGGCGCGCAGCCGGTCCTGGACGGCGAGCACGATCTGCTCGTGGTCGAAGGCCGTCGGCGGCAGGGCTTCGACCGGGTGCCACTGGGTGTCGGCGGGGACCTCGGGGTCGACGTCGGAGGGCACCAGGCCGAGGAACGCGGTGGCCACGACGCGGCGGTCGGGGACCCGGTTCGGGGCGCTGAACACCGACAGCTGCTCGACGTGGGACAGCTTGTGCACGTCGACCTTCTCGGCCAGCTGGCGGCGGATCGAGGTCTCCACGCCCTCAGTGGCCGACAGCCGTCCACCGGGCAGTGACCAGCGGTGCAGGTCCGGTTCCTGAGCGCGCTGCCAGAGCATCACCTGCAGTTGGCCGTCGCGGACTTGGAGCACTCCGGCCAGCACTTCGTGACCAGCGTCGCTCTCATTCGGATGACCAGCGGTGTTAATATGTGGCACGTTTTCGATTCTAAGGCGAAAACCTCGGGGTGGTTGAGCCGGGGTGTTGAAGGGACCTTCCGGACGAGCCGCCCGGGGGATCCGGCGAGGAGGACGAGATGGCCGCCACTGGCATTTGGGAGCGGACCGACGCCGGTTACACGGGAGTCCGGCCTGACGCCGACTGGGCGCGCGAAGTGCGCGCGCTGGCCGACGAGCGCGATGCGGTGCTGCTGGCGCACAACTACCAGCTACCGGAGATCCAGGACGTCGCCGACCACACCGGGGACTCGCTGGCGCTGAGCCGGATCGCGGCCAGCAGCAGCGCGAGCACGATCGTCTTCTGCGGCGTGCACTTCATGGCCGAGACCGCCAAGATCCTCGGTCCGGAGAAGACGGTGCTCATCCCGGACGAGCGCGCGGGCTGCTCGCTGGCCGACTCGATCACCGCCGAGCAGCTGCGCGCCTGGAAGGCCGAGCACCCGGGCGCGGTCGTGGTGTCCTACGTGAACACCACCGCCGACGTGAAGGCGGAGACCGACATCTGCTGCACCTCGTCCAACGCGGTCGACGTGGTGCGCTCCATCCCGGCCGACCGCGAGGTGCTGTTCTGCCCGGACCAGTTCCTCGGCGCGCACGTCAAGCGCGAGACCGGCCGGGACAACCTGCACATCTGGGCCGGGGAGTGCCACGTGCACGCTGGCATCAACGGCCCGGAGCTGGCCGAACGGGCGGCGGCGAACCCGGACGCGGACCTGTTCATCCACCCGGAGTGCGGCTGCGCGACCTCGGCGCTGTACCTGGCGGGGGAGGGCATCGTCGCCTCGGAGCGGGTGAAGATCCTGTCCACCGGCGACATGCTGACCGCGGCGCGTGACACCGGTGCGCGCTCGGTGCTGGTCGCCACCGAGGTCGGGATGCTGCATCAGCTGCGCAAGGCCGCGCCGGAGATCGACTTCCGCGCGGTCAACGACCGGGCCTCCTGCCGGTACATGAAGATGATCACCCCGGCCGCGCTGCTGCGCTGCCTGCGTGAGGGCGCCGACGAGGTGCACGTGCCCACCGACGTCGCCGATCGCGCGCGGGCCTCGGTGGAACGGATGATCGCCATCGGCAAGCCCGGAGGCGGCGAATGACCTGGGAAGCGGGCGCTGACCTGCTCGTCGTCGGCACCGGTGTCGCGGGCATGACCGCGGCGCTGCGGGCCCGCGAGCTGGGACTTCGGGTGCTGGTGGTCAGCAAGGACTCGGTGTCGGCGGGCAACACGAGCTGGGCGCAGGGCGGTATCGCCGTGGTCCGGACCGACGAGCTCGACCCGGGCGACAGCCTGAACAAGCACGTCGAGGACACGCTGACCGCGGGCGTCGGGCTGTGCTCGCGCCCGGCGGTGCGGGAGATCTTGTCCAACGGCGCGGCGGCAATCGCGCGGCTGCGCACGGCCGGTGCTCGCTTCGACGTCGGAGCGGACGGCGAGCTGGCGCGGACCCGCGAAGGCGGGCACAGCGCGTTCCGCGTGATCCACGCGGGCGGCGACGCCACCGGTGCGGAGGTCCAGCGTGCGCTGACCGACGCGGTGCGCGGTGGCGGAATCCCGGTGCTGGAGCAGCATTGCCTGGTCGAGCTGCTGCGCGGCGAGGACGGTTCTGTTGCGGGCGCGCTCGCGATGGACTCCGAGAGCCGACCGGGAGTGCTACGCGCACCTGCGGTTTTGCTGGCCACTGGCGGTCTCGGGCAGCTCTACGCCGCCACGACGAATCCCGAGGTGTCCACTGCGGACGGTGTGGCGCTGGCTTTGCGGGCCGGTGCCACCGTGGCAGATCTGGAGTTTGTGCAGTTCCACCCGACGGTGCTCTACACGCCGGGCGGGCCGCGCGGTCGACGTCCGCTGATCACCGAGGCGGTACGTGGCGAGGGTGCAGTGCTGGTCGACGTGAACGGCCAGCGCGTCATGGCTGGTGAACACCCGCTGGAGGACCTCGCGCCGCGTGACGTGGTGTCGGCGATGATCAACCGTCGTGCCGCGGAAACCGGTTCGGAGCACGTGCTCCTGGACGCGACCAGCATCGGCGCCGGGTTCGCCGAGCGGTTCCCGACGGTGCACGCGGCCTGCCGGGCGGCCGGCATCGACCCGGTGCGCGAACCGATCCCGGTGGCCAGCGCCGCGCACTACTCCTGCGGCGGCGTGATGTCCAGTGTGGACGGCCGTACCTCGGTGACGGGTCTCTACGCGGCGGGTGAGGTGGCCTGCACCGGGTTGCACGGCGCGAACCGGCTGGCGTCCAACAGCCTGCTGGAAGGTCTCGTCGTCGGGGCGCGTGCGGCTGAGGCGGTGGCCAAGGATCTGTGCTGCGGCCTGCTGAACCGCAAGTCGGTCGGCGAATTCGTCCAGCCGGCGCTCGCCGTGGCCGACCGCGAGTTGTTGCAGTCCATCATGAGTCGTCACGCGGGTATCGGGCGCTCCGAAGAGGGGTTGGCCGCTGCCACGAAGGCGCTGGACGACGCTGCGGTGGTTCGTCCACTTCGGACCCGCGAGGCGGTCGAGGACGCGTCGTTGCTGATGACGGCGCAGGCGTTGCTGGCCGCGGCCCGGCAGCGTGCGGAGTCGCGCGGCTGTCACCGGCGCACGGACTTCCTGGACACCGACGACCTGCGCTGGCGGCGCAGCACGGTGTTCCGGCTGGACGCCTCGGGTTGGCTCATCCACACCACGGCGGGGATTGCGAGGACCGCGGCATGACCATCGACATCGACGACGCGCGCGAAGTGGTGCGCACGGCGCTGGCTGAAGACCTGCGCTACGGACCGGACGCGACCACCGAGGCGACGGTCCCGGCCGACGCGATCGCTGAAGCCGGGTTCAACACCCGCCGGGCCGGGGTGGTCGCCGGGCTGCCGCTGGTGCGGCTGGTGCTCGACGAAGTGCTGGGCGCGGACGCCTACGCGGTGCTGTCCGAGCGCGTCGACGGCGACGTGCTGGCGCCGGGCGACTGCGTGCTGCGGGTTAAAGCCCCGGTCCGCGGCCTGCTCACGGCCGAGCGCACGGCGCTGAACCTGCTGTGCCACCTGTCCGGTATCGCCACCGCGACCGCGGCGTGGGTCGAGGCGGTGGAGGGCACCGGCTGCCGCATCCGCGACAGCCGCAAGACCCTGCCCGGCATGCGCGTGCTGCAGAAGTACGCGGTCCGCTGCGGCGGTGGCGTGAACCACCGCATGGGCCTGGGCGATGCGGTGCTGATCAAGGACAACCACGTGGTGGCGGCGGGCTCGGTGGTGGCCGCGGTGCGAGCCTGCCGCGAGCACGCCCCGAACCTCCCGATGGAGGTCGAAGTGTCCACACTGGACGAACTGGACGCGGTCCTGGCCGAAGAGGTGTCCCTGGTCCTCCTGGACAACTTCACCCCAGACCAGTGCGCAGAAGCGGTCCGCCGAGTCCGCTCGGTCTCTCCGGCGACGGAGCTGGAAGCCTCCGGCGGCCTGACCCTCGACGTGGCCAACGCTTACGCCCGAACCGGAGTCCAGTACCTGGCGGTGGGCGGCCTGACCCACTCCTCCCCAGCCCTCGACCTCGGCCTGGACATGTGAGCCAGATTCCGCTCGGCGAGCTCCAGGCGACACCGGAGTGCCCTGAGCGAGCACCGCGGCTCACCGTGGTGCTCGCTCAGAACAAGGCGTCGAAGTCGATGGTGAGGTCAACGGGATCGGATACCGCCAGCTTGTCGACATCCACACCAGCAGGCGCGTAGCGCCTCGTTGCGGGATCCAAGCAGTAGCGGAACACGGCCAAGCGCCGATCGTCCTGGGCATCACTTTCGATGCGCCAGAAGTGTTTGATGCCGGCGGCGGCGTACTCGGCTGGCTTGTCGGTTCGATCGGCGGTGACCGAGTCCGGTGACATCACCTCGACGACCAGCAGGCAATGCTGCGGTCGGAGGATCACGTCGTCGGGGAGTGCGGAGTCGTAGATGACGACGTCCGGACGGCGGTTGAGCAGCGGCACGTCCCGTAGTCGGAGGTCGACGTCGGTGTCAACAGTCAGTTCGGGGCCTGCGGTCTGCTCGAATTCGCCTGCGAGTCGGCGAGCGATCCGCTGGTGCAAGCGTCGGGGGGCGGGGGGCACGACGATGGCTCCATCGACAATCTCGATGCCGCGGCACACTTCTTCGGGCAGCGCCTCGTACTCCGCTGCGCTCAGCCCTTCAGGCGGAAGTGCCATCCAGTCGGGAAGCGCGATCATTGTCGAGCCCCTCTCCCTACGAGTACTGGACCAGCGTAGCCATACGCCCCGTCGCCGGGGATCTCGTGCGGCAGACCCTTCACCTGTGGTAGCGAGACGTTGCCCGTCGTGACGAAGGTTTGGGTGTTCGGGGATGATCCGAGAATGGTGAACGGTCGGGGAGAACCTCTTGTGAGCACTGCGCAGCCTGATCAAGGCCTGCCGTCGCCGTTGTTGGGCGGGATCTACCGGGCTCGGCGGCCCAGCGGGCCGATCGTCGGGTTGGCCGTCGTCGTGGGGTTCCTGGTGGTCGGGCAGACCGCCGGGGCGATGGTGCTGGCCTCGGTGTTCGGGGTGCCGGTCGGGGCTCTGGTCGGTGGGCCGGCGGACCTGACCGTCCAGCTCATCATGTTGTTCAGCTTCCTCGGCATCGTCGGGTTGCTGGCGCTGTGGATCTGGTTCAAGGAGCAGCGGCCGTTCGGCAGCGTCGGGTTCTTCCCGGCTTCGCGCATCGGCCCGCACCTGGCGATCGGCGCTGCGGCCGCGGTGGTGCTGGTGTCCGTGCCCGTCGGCGTGAACCTCCTCAGTGGACAGTTCGATCTCGCCGCGGTGCACACCGCGCAGGTGGGCGGCGCTTTCATCGCGCTCATCGGGTTTGCAGTGCAGGCCAGCACCGAGGAGGTCATCACCCGCGGTTACCTGATGCAGGTCACCTACCGGAAGTGGGGGCTGACGGCCGCGATCGCCTTCCAAGCGGTGGTGTTCGCGCTGCTGCACGGCATCAACCCGAACGTGAGCGTGGTGGCCCTGATCAACATCCTGCTGATCGCGCTGCTGCTGGCGTTCTGGGCGCTGGCCGAGGGTGGCCTGTGGGGAGTGTGCGCCTTCCACACGATGTGGAACTGGTTCCAGGGCAACGTCTACGGCATCGAGGTGTCCGGCATGGGCGTCCAGACGACGATGCTCAGCATCGGCGGCACCCCAGGAAGCGCAGACCTCCTGACGGGCGGCAGCTTCGGCATCGAAGCCAGCCTCCTCGTCACCGCGGTCCTGACGATCGGCGCCGTCCTCGCAGCCCTCACCTTCCGTCGCCGCACCCGACCGGAGACCGGAGAGGGTGCCAATTTCGCGAGAAATTGACATCCCCAGGCGTGGCGGCGGGTCGCTCGAGTGGGGGGTTGGTGCCAATTTCTCTCGAAATTGGCACCAACCCGGGTGACTCGGCTGGGTCAGAAGCGGCGGTTGGTGAGGACCGGGATCGCTTGGCGGGCCTGGTCGACCGCGTCGGTATCCACGTCGACGACCAGGACGTCCGGGGCGTCGGCGAGCTGGGCGTGGATCTTGCCGAAGGGCGAGGCGGCGAGGCTGTAGCCGATGCCCGTGGGGGCCTTGCCGGTTGGTTCGCGGCCGATGCTGCGGGGGTCGGCTTGGCCGCAGGCCACCACCCAGGACGTCGAGTCCAGGGCGCGGGCTCGGACCAGGAGTTCCCACTGCTCGCGCTTGCCTTCGCCTGAACCCCAAGAGGCCGAGGTGACGATGACTGACGCGCCGCGGTCGGCCAGTGCGGTGTAGAGGCCGGGGAAACGGACGTCGTAGCAGGTCGTGAAGCCGACCTTGGTGCCGTCGAGGTCCACAACGACCGGTTCCGCGCCGGGGGCGACGGTGTCGGACTCGGCGAAGCCGAAGGCGTCGAAGAGGTGGATCTTGTCGTAGGCGGTGTCGATGCCGCGGCCGGTGATCAGCAGCGTGTTGGTGACCCGGCCGTCGTCAGCGGGGGTGAACATGCCGGCCACCACCGCGATGCCGGCCTCGTCGGCCAGGCGCCGCACCTCGGTGGCCCACGGCCCGTCCAGCGGTTCGGCCAGCGGGCCGAGCTTGACGCCGAAGCAGGCCATCGTCGCTTCCGGGAACACCGCGAGGTCCGCCCCGGCCTCGGCGGCCCGGCGCACGCCGTCGGCCACCAGCTCGAGGTTCGCCTTCGGATCCGGGCCGGTCACGATCTGGCACAACGCAATCCGCATAACCATCCTCCACAACCGTTACCATGTTTGTATACCAGCGATATGCAAGAAGGGGTACTCGTTGCCGTCCGGACGCGAACTCGCCTACGACCACCTCAAGGACACCGTCCTCAGCGACCCGTCGATGCAGGGGCAGTTCGTCAACGAACAGGCCCTGGCCGACGAGATCGGAGTGTCCCGCACGCCGATCCGAGAGGCGCTGCTCCTGCTCGCCGCCGAGGAGCTGGTGCAACTGGTGCCCAAGCGCGGCGCCTACATCGCGCCGGTCGGCGGGCGCGAGATCCGCGAGCTGTTCGAGATCCGCGCCATGATCGAGTGCTACGTCGCTCGTCGCGCCGTCGAGCTCGACGCGGTGCCGGTGGCCGAGATGCGCGCCGAGATCGACGGTCAGCGCGAGCTGGTCGGCGATGATGAGGCCCGCGCGTTCATCGACCGGGACCACCGCTTCCACTCGGCTCTGGTCCGCGCGGTCGGCAACGACATGCTGAGCAAGACCTACGACGGACTGCGCGCTCGGCAGATCCGCGCCGGCATCGTGGCCCTGTTCTCCCACGGCGGCCGCCGCAAGGCGGTGCTGGTCGAACACGAGGCGATCGTCGACGCCCTCGAAGCCGGCGACGCGGAAGCCGCCACAGCGGCGATCATCGCCCACCTCTCGGCCACCCAGCAGGTCCTCATCGAGGGCTGAGGGGCTCCCGAATTTCCCTAAAATTGGAAACCCCCAGCCTGCGCGGGCACCGCAGGAGTTCCCAAGTTTAGGGAAATTTGGGAACTCACGTGCCGTCGGGGGTGCGGAGAGCTCCCAAGTTTAGGGAAATTTGGAACCCCTCCCGGGTGACCAGGAGGGGTTCCGGTGTCGGGGGACTTCACTGCGCGTCGCGGCGTCCGAGGGTGAGGCCGATGAGGGTCACCACGCAGGTCGCCAGCAGGTAGATGGCCGGGGCGACCCAGGTCTCGAAGTAGGCGAACAGCGACGTGAACAGCAGCGGCGCCAGCGCACCACCGATCACACCGGCCAGCGTGTAGGCCAGCGACGATCCGGTCGAGCGCAGAGCCGGGCTGAACTGCTCGGACACGAACGCCGCCTGCGGGCCGTACATGAGCGCGTGCCACACCAGGCCGACGACCACGCCGATGATCAGCAGCGGCGCCGAACCGCCCTGGACCATCGGGAAGAACACGAACGGCCACACTGCCGCCCCGATTGCGCCCACCGTGTAGACCCGCCGACGGCCGAGCCGGTCGGACAGCGCACCGGCCAGCGGCATCAGGAAGAGCTGCAGCGTCGAGCCGAGCATGACGCCGGTGACCGCCCAGCTCTTGGGCACGTCCAGCTGCTGCGTCGCGTAGGTGAGCACGAAGACCGTGAACAGCGCGTAGAGCACGTCCGGGCCGACGCGGGAGAGGATCGCCGACACCAGCGCCCGCGGTTCGCGGGTGAAGACCTCGCGCACCGGCGCGCCGGCCTGCTCGCCCTTCTCCTGGAGTTCCTTGAAGACCGGGGTTTCCTCCAGCTTCACCCGGATCCACATGCCGAAGATCACCAGCACGGCCGAGAGCAGGAACGCCACTCGCCAGCCCCAGGACATGAACTGCTCCTGGGTGAGCGTCGCGGCCAGCACCGCCAGCACGCCGTTGGCCATCAGGTTGCCCGCAGGCGGGCCGATCTGCGCCGCCGATGCCCAGAAGCCGCGGTGCTTCTCGCTGCCGAACTCGCTGGACAGCAGCACCGCGCCGCCCCACTCGCCGCCGATGCCGACGCCCTGGGCGAACCGCAGGATCACCAGCAGCACCGCGCCGAGCGAGCCGACCTGCTCGTGCGTGGGCAGCAGGCCGATGAACACCGTCGAGATGCCGGTGACCAGCAGCGTGATGACCAGGACTTGCTTGCGGCCGAGGACGTCGCCGAGGCGGCCGAAGACGAAGCCGCCCAGCGGGCGGGAGACGTAGCCGACGGCGTAGGTGGAGAACGCCAGCAGCGTGCCCGAGAGCGGGTCGTGGCTGGGGAAGAACAGCTGGCCGAACACCAGCGCCGAGGCCACCGAGTAGGCGGCGAAGTCGTACCACTCCAAGGACGTTCCGCTCAGCGACGCGACGAACGCCTTGATCAGGTCCTTGCGGGGTGGCCGTGCGGTGGCGGGGAGGGCTTGAGTCATCGAGGTCCTTGTCGTCCCGACTGGTCGGCTTCCCGCGCCGCAGCGCGGGAAGTTGTGATACGAAATGTATACAACAAGTATGCCGGTCTTGGAGGGGATTGTGTTTCCACTGCGTTTCGATGTCAACGGCGAGATCGTCGAGGTGTCGGTGACGACGCTGCTCAACGGCGGCTACGCCGGTCGCAGCCAGGACGACGTGGCCGCGCACGTCGCCGAGCTGGCCGAGCTCGGGGTGCCCGCGCCGACCAGCACGCCCTGCCTGTACCCGGTCGCGCCGTACCTGGCGATGCAGCCCGAGCAGGTCCCGGTGCAGCACGAACGCACCTCCGGTGAGGCGGAGTGGGCGCTGATCGTCGCCGGGCCGGAGGAGCGCGACGTGCTGCTCACGGTGGCCTGCGACCACACCGACCGGGCGCTGGAGGTGCACGGCGTCGCGTGGAGCAAGCAGGCCGGGCCGGACGTGCTGGGGCGCCAGGCGTGGCGGCTGGTCGACGTCGCCGACCGCATCGACGAGCTCACCCTGACCGCTTGGGCGGGCGGCGAGCAGATCCAGCGGGGCACCCTGGCCGAGCTGCACTCGCCGCAGTACTGGCTCGACGACCTGCGGGAACGCGGTCTGCTGAAGCCGGGCACCGTGCTGCTGTCCGGCACGATCCCGATGGACTCGGCGGTCGACCAGTTCGCCGACTCCTGGCGCGTGGAGCTCGGCGACCCGAAGACCGGTGCCACCATCGCCTGCGAGTACCGCCTCGACCGCATGCCCGACCCGGTCGCCTGAGATCCGTGCAGGCCCGTGAGCACTTCGTGGCGTCACAATCCCCGAAAGTGCTCACGGGACTACCTGCCGGAGTTGTTCCGGAAGGGAGTTTGGCGAGGAACGTCTCAGCCTTGTTGATAAAGATTTGCAGCAGTGCTTAAAGTTCAGCAGTGCTGAATCGTCGAGGCTTTCTGGTTGCCGTTCCTGCCGCGTTGACCCTCGTCGGTGCCGGCTGCGCCGCGCCGACCTCGCCGGGGTCCGGCGATCCCGGTTCGATTCTGCTCGCCGACGGCTTCGAGCCGGAGAGCCTGAACCCGCTGCTCGGCTACGGGGTGGAAGGCGCGGCCAAGTTCTACGACGGTCTGCTGGCCTTCGACGGCCGCTCCGAGCTGCGCCCCGCGCTGGCCGCTGAGGCGCCGCAGTCCTCCCCGGACGCCAAGACCTGGACCGTGAAGCTGCGCGAGGGCGTGCGCTTCCACGACGGCACCCCGTTCGACGCCGAGGACGTGGTGGCCACCTACAAGGCGGCGATCGATCCCGCCTACGCCTCCACCATCAGCTCGGACTACAGCATGCTCGCCGACGTGCGCGCGATCGATCCGCACACCGTGCGGTTCGAGCTGAACATCCCGTACTCGGCGTGGCCGTCGAAGCTGGTGCTGGGCATCGTGCCCAACGAGAAGCTGGCCGAGCCGAAGTCGCAGGAGAACTCGGAGCTCAACACCAAACCCGTCGGCACCGGGCCGTACAAACTGGTCGCCTGGCGGCAGGGCGACCAGATGACCTGGGAGGGCAACGCCGACTACTGGGGCGGCGCCCCGGCCATCAACAAGGTCACCGTGGTCTTCGCCAAGGACGACAACACCCGCGCCCAGCGCCTGGCCGCCGGTGAGTTCGACGGCACGGTTCTGCCGCCGGTGCTCGCCGAGAGCGTTGCCCGCGACGGGTTCCGCACCGTGCACCACAACACCGCCGACTACCGCAGCATCGCGCTGCCCAACACCCACCCGGCCGCCGGTGACCCCGCGGTGCGGAGCGCGCTGAACCTCGCCGTCAACCGCGAGGGAATGATCAAGGCGCTGCTGGGCGGGCACGGCAAGCCCGCGTACGCGCCGATCCCGGAGTCGATGGGCGCCAACTTCGAGCCCGCCGCCCGGTTCGACTTCGACCCGGAGCGCGCCAAGAAGCTGCTGGACGACGCCGGCTGGCGGCCGGGCGCCGACGGCATCCGCGAGCGAAACGGCGTGCGCGCCCAGTTCACCGTCATGTACTTCGCCGATGACAGCCTGCGCAAGGACCTGGCCGTCGCGTTCGCCTCGGACGCCAAGGCGATCGGCATCCAGGTCGACCCCGCCGGGGTGGACGACTCCGCGGTCGCCGCGCGGATCGGCAACGAGGGCATCGTGCTCGGCGGCGGCAACCCGATCGACCCCGACCCGCAGGCATACAACAGCATCCACTCGTCGGTGATCGGTACCGGCACCTACAACAACCCCGGCCAGTACCGCAACGCCGAGGTGGACACCGCGCTCGACGGTGCCCGCCAGGAGCTCGACCCGGGCAAGCGCGCGGAGCTCTACCGGCAGGCGCAGCGCGCCTACGTCGCCGATCCCGGCCTGGTCTACCTGGCCTTCATCGACCACAGCTACGTGATGCGCGATGGCGGCTGGACCGGCTACCAGCCGTCGATCGAGCCGCACGTGCACGGCACCACCTGGGGCCCGTGGTGGAACGTCGAGACCTGGAAGCCGAACGCATGAGCCGTGCGATCGGCCGCCTGGTGCTGCGGAGGATCGGGTTCGCGGTACCGGTGCTGGTGATCGTGGCGCTCGGGGTGTTCCTGCTCGCCGCGGCCTCCCCGTTCGACCCGATCTACCAGTACTACGGCGTGGAGATCTACGGCGCCTCGGCCGCCGACGTCGCGAGGGTGCGCGCTGAGCTCGGACTCGACGATCCCGTGCTGGTGCAGTTCTGGCACTGGCTGAGCGGGGTGTTCGGCGGTGACCTCGGGGTGTCCCGGTCGTTCCGGCAGCCAGTGGCGCAGGTGCTCGCCGAGCGGCTGCCGTGGACGATCCTGCTGGCCGTGACCGGGTTGGCGCTGGCAGTGGTGATCGCGCTGGTGCTGGGCACGGTCGCGGCGTGGCGGCAGGGCGGCTGGGTCGACCGGTTCGTCACCGCCATCGGACACGCGCTGGAGGGCCTGCCGCCGTTCGTGCTGGCGCTGCTGTCCATCGCGGTGTTCTCGCTGGGCCTGGGCTGGTTGCCGGTGGCCGGGCTGACCGACGCGGGGCAAGCCGCCTCGATCGGCCAGGTCACCAAGCACCTGGTGCTGCCCGCGTTGGTGCTGGGCATCTCGCAGTCGCCGTGGCTGGTGCTGCACGTCCGGCAGTCGATGCTGACCTCGCTGTCCGAGGACCACGTCACCGGCGCGCGGGCCCGAGGGCTCGCCGAGCCGGTGGTGGTCCTGCGGCACGCGTTGCCGACCGCGCTGCTGCCGTTCGTGACGCTGATCGGCGCGCGGATCCCGGAGCTGGTCACCGGTGCGGTGCTGGTCGAGGAGGTCTTCTCCTGGCCGGGGCTGGCCGCCGCCTTGGTCACCGCCGCGACCGCGGTGGACTATCCGCTGCTGGCGATCCTGACCCTGGTCGCGACCGCGGCGGTGCTGATCGGATCGCTGCTGGCCGACGTCGCCGCGATCCTGCTCGACCCGAGGGTGGCCGCCGATGGCTGAGACGACAGTGCAGACAGCCGAGGCAGGGCAGTGGCGGCCCGCCGGTCGCTCCCGGACGGGCCGGGCGCATCCGCGAGCCCGGTTCTGGGGCTCGCTGGTGGCGCTGGCAGTGCTCGTGCTCGCTGCGCTCGCGGTGCCGGTGCTGTTCGGCAGCGAGTCCGTGCGCTACGACTCGATCCGGCTCGCGCCGAGCCCGGCGCACCCGTTCGGCACCGACTCCAGCGGCCGGGACCTGTTCGTGCAGTCGCTGACCGGCCTGCGGATCTCCTTGCTGGTGGCCGGATTCAGCGCCCTGGTGTCCACTGTGCTCGGTTCGCTGGTGGGGGCGATCGCCGGATCCGCCGGCGGATGGCCGGACCGGTTGCTGATGCGCCTGGTGGACACCGTCAATTCGGTTCCGCACCTGCTGCTGGGCATCGTGATCGTCGCGCTGTACCGGGGGAGCCTGACCGCGGTGATCCTGTCGATCTCGCTGACGCACTGGACGACGGTGGCGCGCATCGTGCGCTCCGAAGTCCTGTCCCTGCGCAGCCGCCCGTACATCGACGCGGCGATCGCTGGCGGCTCGTCGCGTTGGCGGATCCTGATGCGCCACCTGCTGCCGGCGATCGTGCCGCAGGCGGCGCTCTCCGCGGTTCTGCTCGTCCCGCACGCGGTGTGGCACGAAACCGCGCTGAGCTTCCTGGGCCTCGGCCTGCCTCCGCACCTGGCCAGCATCGGCAACATCCTCGGCGAAGGCCGCGAGGCGGTCCTGCTGGGCGCCTGGTGGATCGTCCTGTTCCCCTCGCTGCTCCTCGTGGCCACCACCTTGGCGGTCTCCGGCCTCGCGGCGACCTGGCGCGACCGCGTCGTCCCCCGCCGCCGATCGGAGCTGGCCCTGTGACCGGCGCGGGGCGGCGATTTCGCGAGAAATCAGCGTTCCGCCGGTTCGGGACCGGCCCGCATGCCACCCCTTGTGTCAACCGGAGTACTGCTCAACCGCACCTCAGGGGACCGTGATGCAACCCAGCCACAAGAAAGCGCGAAACGCGAGATCGATTCCGGGCGCGACCACCACTGAAAATCGCGGAGAGGCGGGACAGTTGCTCGAACTGGAGCGGTTGTCCGTTCGGTTCCAGCTGGGGCGGGGGACGCAGGTGCGCGCGGTGACCGACGCGACGCTGCAGCTCCGGCCCGGCCGGGTGCTGGCGCTGGTCGGAGAGTCCGGTTGTGGCAAGTCCGTGCTGGCCTCGGCGCTGCTGGGACTGCTGCCCGGCAACGCCGAGGTGCGCGGAAAAGCGTTGCTGCGCAACGGGGTTGAGCTGCTGTCCGCGCCGGAGTCGGTGCTGGCCGGGCAGGTCCGCGGGCGCGAGGTCGGGCTGGTTCCGCAGTCGGCGAGCACTCATCTGACCCCGGTGCGCACCGCGCGCAGCCAGCTCGTCGAGACCATCCGGGCCCTGGGCGGCGAGACCGACGCCGATGCCCTCGCCGAACGCGTCGGCCTGGACCCCGCCGCCCTCGACCGGTATCCGCACGAGCTGTCCGGGGGCATGGCCCAGCGGGTCGCGCTCGCGCTGGCACTGGCAGGGAATCCGCAGGTCATCCTGGCCGACGAGCCGACCACCGGGCTCGACCGGCCGCTGGTGCACCGCACCGTGGACCTGCTCGCCGAGGCCGCCACCGACGACCGCGCGGTGCTGCTGATCACCCACGACCTGGCCGCGGCCCGACGGGTCGCCACCGACGTCGCGGTGATGTACGCCAGCCGCGTCGTGGAGGCCGGACCGGCCGCTGAAGTGCTGGCCGAGCCCTGGCACCCCTACACCGCGGGGCTGCTCGCCGCGCTGCCCGACGGCGGGTTCCGGCCGATCCCCGGCCACCCGCCGGTTCTGACCGAACTGGACCGCATCGAACAGGAATGGGGTTGCGTGTTCTGCCAACGTTGTCCGGACGTGCCCGGCTTCGCGCCGTGCACGGGTGATCCGGAGCTGATCGCCCACGGCGGCCGCTGGGTCGCCGCGCACCCGCCGTGCTGAGCGCGACCGGCGTCGTCGCCGGCTACAAGCGCGGCGAACCGGTGCTCGACGGCGTCGGCCTGGACGTGCTCGGCGGCGAGGTGGTCGGCCTGGCCGGACCCAGCGGCTGCGGCAAGTCGACCCTGGCAAGGGTGCTCGGGCTCCTGCACGAGCCGTGGGACGGGCGGGTCTCGCTCGATGGCGAGCTCGTCGGCGGGTTCCGGCACGCCACGCCGAAGGAGCAGCGCGCGGCCATCGGCATCGTCTTCCAGCACCCTCGTCCCGCCGTCGACCCGCGGTTCACCTTGCGCGAGGTCGTCGCCGAACCCCTGCGTGCCACCGGAACCGACGGCGACGTCGACGAGCTGGCCGAGGAGGTCGGGCTGACCCCGGAGCTGCTCACGCGGCGTCCGCACGAGGTCAGCGACGGTCAGCTGCAGCGGGCCTGCCTGGCGCGAGCCCTGGCGCTGCGGCCGGAGTACCTGATCTGCGACGAGATGACCGCGATGCTCGACGCCTCCACCACGGCAGCGTTGGTGCAGGTCGTGGATCGGCGGGTGCGCGAGAGCGGGACCGGTGTGCTGGCGATCAGCCACGACGAGGACCTGCTCGAGCACTGGGCGGCGCACGTGGTTCGCCTCAGTGGTGAGCAGATGTGAAAAGGTGGAGCAGTGCGCGGTTGCGGGGGACCGCTCGGCAAGTGACGACGGACCCTAGGAGTCGACGGTGAGCGAGGGCGAAGGCACCACCTTCATGCAGTGGCGCGAGCGGGCCCAGACCGAGGTGCGCGAGGACCGGCCGAAGATGCGCGCGGTCATGGTGACCGCCGCGATCGTGGTGGTCATCGGCATCGTGGTCGGAACTCTGTTCCTGCTGCTGGCCTGACCACGAGGTCTTAGAACCTGCTTGAACTCGTTTTGCGTGGCGGTGCGGGTAGCGCAACCTCAGCGCCCGCCTGGACTGCGGGTGCCCACCCTCATGTATGGCCAATACACGGCGGATGGGCCGTCCTCGCCAGGCGAACGCTGAGAACCCGCGGCGGTGCGAGTGCCGAGGGTGGGCTATGCGCCTTCGGCGCATCAAAGGCAGAGGATCAAAAACAGGCACTTCTGCCTACCGGGGCGTGCGTGCGGAATCCGGCTGAGATCGGCTTTCGCGCTCACGACCCGCGGTAGCACGCGGTCAATCGTCGAGCCTGGTGATCAGTAGCCGGGACACGCGGTGGCCGTCCATGGCGCGGACCGTGAAGCGGTGGCCGAGCGCGGTCAGGGAATCGCCTTCCGCCGGAACCCGGCCGAGGCAGCTGACCACGAAACCCGCCACCGTGTCGAACGGTCCCTCCGGCAGATCGATGCCGGTCTGCTGCTCGAAATCGCTGCGGTGCAGCATGCCGTCGACCTCGACGCTGCCGTCTCCCTTCGCGCGCACGGGCACCGCGCTCGCGTCGTACTCGTCCCAGATCTCGCCGACGACCTCCTCCACCAGGTCCTCGACGGTCACGATGCCCGCAGTCCCGCCGTACTCGTCGACCACCACCGCCAGGTGCCCGCCGCGGCGCCGCATCTGCGAGAGCGCGGCCAGCACCGGTTTGCTCGCGGGCAGCGCCGTCACCGGCCGGGTCAGGTCGCCGACCGTGCGGCCGTGCGCCGTGGTCAGCAGGTCGCGGACGTGGATGAAGCCCACGACGTCGTCGGCGGTGTCGCGGATGACGGGGTAGCGGGAGTGCGGTTTGCCCGCGATCTCCTCGATCGCCTCGGCCACCGGCGTGGTCACGTCCAGGAAGTCCACGTCGGTGCGCGGCACCATCACCTCGCCGAGCACCCGGTCGGTGGCCCGGAACGCGTCGCTGAGCAGGCGGCGCTCCTCCACTGTCAGCTGCTCGTTGGTGCGCACCATGTCGCGCAGCTCCTCCTCGCTGACCTGCTGCTCGGACGCGCGCGGGTCGATGCCCAGCAGTCGCACCACGGCGTTGGTCGACTTCGACAGCAGCCAGATCACCGGTCGCGACAGGCTCGCGAGCCGGTCCAAGACGCTGGCGGTGGCCAGCGAGACCGCCTCTGACTTCTGCAGCGCGAGGCGCTTGGGCACCAGCTCGCCGAGCACCAGCGACAGGTAGGACACGAACAGGGTCACCACGATCAGCGCCAGCGAAGCGGCCAGTCCGATCGGCAGCCCCCACCCGGCCAGCACTGGTTCCAGGCGCACCGCGATGGTCGCGCCGCCGTAGCTGGAGGCGAAGAACCCGGCGAAGGTGACGCCGATCTGGACCGAGGAGAGGAACCGGGTGGAGTCGCCCCGCAGCTTCGCGACTCGAGCACCGCGCCGGTCGTGCTCGGCGAGCCTGCGCACCTGGCTTTCGCGCAGCGAGACCAGGGCGATCTCCGCCGCCGCGAAGTACCCGCCGACCAGCACGAACACCAGCACCAGCACGATGTTCCAGACGACGCCGTCCACGCCCCGATTCTCACACCGGCGACGCATCCGCACCGCCAGGAGGAAAGCTGCCGGAAAGCGCTGTGCTCGGCGCTGAGGTCGTGGATGATGTGCCCGAACCGGACGGAGAGGAGCACGTGCCATGGCCATCCGCGGCATCAGCAAGGCCGTCGTCCCAGTGAGCGACCAGGAGCGCGCGAAGCGGTTCTGGAGCGAGACCGTGGGCTTCGCGGTCACCACCGACGCGCCCTACGACGACCAGGGCAACCGCTGGGTGGAGGTGACCGCGCCGAATGGCAGCTCCGTGCTGATCCTGAGCGCGAGCGACTCCGACCAGGCGATCTTCCCGGCGCACGGCGGAGTTCCGACCGCCACGTTCTTCCTCTACGCCGACGACGTCGAGCAGACCTACCGAGAACTGTCGGCGAAGGGCGTGGAGTTCCCCGAGCCGCCGGTGCAGCAGCCGTGGGGCTGGTGGTCCGTGTTCCTGGACAGCGAGGGAAACCGCTTCACCCTCCAGCAGGGTTGAAGGCCTGTTTCCAGACACGCTTTGCGTGGCGGTGCGGGTAGCGGAACCTCAGACGCCGTCTGGTCTGCGGGTGCCCCACTTGATGTATGCCAAATACACGGCAGTGGGGCCGTCCTCGCCAGGCGACGTCTGAGAACCCGCGGCGGTGCGAGTTGCGAGGGTGGGCTATGTGCCTGACGGAGCATCAAAGCCAGGTGGTCAGCCGACCGAGCGCCAGTACTGACGGCGCTTCGCGTCGCGCACCACGTAGCCGCGCTCGGCCAGTTCGGCGCGCAGCAGGGCGGCTTCCTTGTGGTCGCGTTTGCGCAGCGCGCGTGCGCGTTCGGTCAGCAGCGCGTTGATCCGCAGCGGCAGCTCGGAGCTGTCCTCGTCCCACAGCTGGTACGGGTGCGGATCCTTGTCGCGCCACGGGTAACCGTGCTTGGTGAAGGCCAGCCGCAGTTCCTTGCGGTCCAAATCGGACTTCCGGCGGGCGAGCTCGGCGCCGGCGCCGTCCAGCACCACGAAGTCCTTGCCCTCGATGAAGACGGCGTCGACGTCGCCGCGCTCGAGGTGCCGCTCGGCGGTCCCGACTGCCATCGTGATCCGCTCCGGCGCAACGGTCACCGAGAGCCGTTCCTGCGCGAACAGCCCTGCGAACCCGAACCCGATGATCGCGCCGACCGCGATCGCACCGACCGTGCCCCACGGATCCGGCACGGCGGCGGCCAGCTCGAACACGCCGCGGAACGGAGCCCACGACAACCCGGCGATCCGCTCCGACATCAACCGCAGCAGGAGCACCAGCAGCGCCCCCACCAACGGGCAGATGATCCACGTACCCCGGCGGAGAAAAGCGTGCTGGGCCACAGTGGTCGGTCCGGATTCGGCAGCCATACGACCATTATCGCCGGAACCGGACAAAGGAAGGCCCGGGGTGCCGCCACAGCACCCCGGGCCTTTGATCCCCTCTCCGGTGTGGTCAGGCTCCTGCTTCCTTGAGTAGGCAGTCGACTGCCGCGTCGTTGCGGGCGGTTTCCTTCTCGATCACGTCGTCGGGCGGGTAGAAGCCGTCGATGCCGCCGCTGTCGGACGGGTACATCTCGAAGGTGTAGGCCAGGATCTTGTGCTGGGCCCACATCCAGTCGAGGATGTCGCCGTCGGTGATGTAGAGCGCGCTGGACTGCTCCGCGGTGTAGCCGTTGGTCTGGGCCATCTCACCGCCGACCTTGGCGAACCGGTCGTACTCCTCCTGGGTCATGCCCTCGGTGACCTGCTCCTGGGTGTGCCCGAACGGCCACAGCACCAGCTCGGAGTAGGTGTGGAAGTCGATCGAGGCCTTGATCTGCTGCTTGCCGCCGACCACGCGGGAGTCGATGAAGTCGCGCAGCGCCGTGGTTTCCGGCGCCGACCACGCGGCGGTGCCCCGGTAGTCCTCGGCGTTCGGGTCCTCGCTGGAACCGCCGCAGCAGCCCCACTTGTAACCCCAGTTGCGGTTGAGGTCGGTGCCGCTGTCCTGCCGGTTCTTCCGCCAGCCCGCGAAGTCACCGGACTCGATGTCGTGAGACGAGCCGTCCGGGTTGACGATCGGGATCACCCAGATCTCCCGGTTGTCGACCACGTCTTTGATCGCCGGGTCGGAGGCGTAGCCGTCGGTGAACCGGGTGGCGATGCGCAGGCACATCTCGGTGGTCAGGTGTTCCCGGGCGTGCTGGTTGCAGTCGAACAGCACCTCGGGCTCGTCCTCGTCCTGCCCGACGTTGTCGCTGATCTTCAGCATCGGGATGTCGCGGCCCTCGAAGGACTTGCCGATGCTGGACTTCGCCGCAATGTCCGGGTGGTCGGCGACGATCTTGTCGAGCGCGGCGTTCGTCTCGTCGTAGGTGTGGTAGCCCTCATAGCCGGGCGGGAACTCGCCGGGGGCCGCCTTGCCGCGGTTGATCCGCTGCAGCGCCTCGCCGATCCCGGTTCCGCCGTCGAGCGAGAACCCGGAGGCCCGCAGCTGCGCGGCCTGGTCGGGGGTGGCTTCCACGGTGGCCACGCCGTCGCGGACTCCAATGACCTGCGCGCCGGTCCGGTTGATCTCGGTGCGGCTGGTGCTGTCGGTGTTCGGAACCGTGTAGACCGCTGGGCCCTGCGCGGCGGCCGTCGGCTCCGCGGACACGCTGGCCTGGATCGGGGCCAGCAGGACCAGACTCGCGGCGGCCGCCACGGCCGCTGCCTTGCGCCGTGAGCTGAACATCGGGTCTCCGATCGATCACTGGTGGTGATGTGGAGAGGTTGTAGGAGGGCATCGATGTTGGCAAGCCACTGGCGAACAATGGTCGCCCGTTGACGTTTTCCCGAATGGGGTCTTTTCCGGCTCACCCTGCGTGGCGGTGCGGGAGGCGGAACCTCAGACGCCGCCTGGACTGCGGGAACCCGCGGCGGTGCAAGCTGCGAGGGTGGGTCCGAAAGCGCCTGTCGGCTGGCGGCACCGTGACGTGCCGGTCTGATCGGGCGATGCGGCTGCGGGCGCCGACCAGGCTGAAAAGGGCTCGATGGCGGACGCGGGGTGTGACCGCCGACCGGGTTCGGGGACAGCTCTCGGTGGCGGCGATTACCCTGGTTGGTGCAACCTCGAGGCCTTTGGAAGGACGCTCATGCTCACCCGTACCGACCTGCGCGGTCGCGTTCCGTCCACCGTCGAGCTGCGCGCCACGCTGCCGCGCGCCGAGATGGACGTGGAGCACGTGCTGCATCGGGTTCGGCCGGTAATCGAGGCGATTCGCGACCGGGGTGTTCCCGCGGTTCAGGAATTCACCGAGAAGTTCGACGGAGTTCGACCGGAACGGGTGAGGGTCGAGGCGGCCGAGTTGCGCCGCGCGCTCGACGAGCTGGACCCGGCGGTGCGCGCCGCGCTGGAGGAGTCGATCTCCCGCGCCCGCAAGGTGCACGCCGATCAGCGCCGCACCGACACCACCACGCAGGTCGTGCCCGGTGGCACCGTGACCGAGCGCTGGGTGCCGGTCGCCCGCGTCGGCCTGTACGCGCCGGGCGGTCTGGCGGTGTACCCGTCCAGCGTGGTCATGAACGTGGTTCCGGCTCAGACCGCCGGGGTCGAGTCGCTGGTGGTGTGCAGCCCGCCGCAGGCGGAGTTCGGCGGCCTGCCGCACCCGACGATCCTGGCCGCCGCGCAGCTGCTCGGCGTCGAGGAGGTCTGGGCGGTCGGCGGTGCGCAGGCGGTGGCGCTGCTCGCCTACGGCGGCGAGGACACCGACGGCTCGGAGCTGACGCCGGTGGACATGGTGACCGGGCCGGGCAACGTCTACGTGACCGCTGCGAAGCGGCACCTGCGCAGCCTGATCGGCATCGACTCCGAGGCCGGGCCGACCG
This sequence comes from Saccharopolyspora sp. NPDC002376, assembly GCF_053593195.1. Taxonomy (NCBI): domain Bacteria; kingdom Bacillati; phylum Actinomycetota; class Actinomycetes; order Pseudonocardiales; family Pseudonocardiaceae; genus Saccharopolyspora; species Saccharopolyspora sp. NPDC002376. The sequence continues at coordinate 111,428 of NZ_JBSFBZ010000008.1, read as the reverse complement.
AGATCGCGGTGCTGGCCGACGGCACCGCTGACCCGGTGCACGTGGCCGCGGACCTGATCAGCCAGGCCGAGCACGACCCGCTGGCGGCCAGCGTGCTGGTGACTTCGTCGCCGGAGCTGGCCGACGCGGTCGACGCCGAGCTGGAGCGCCAGGTGGCGCAGACCAAGCACGTCGAGCGGATCCGCACCTCGCTGACCGGTGAGCAGTCCGGCTGCATCCTGGTGTCCACTGTGGAGGACGGCATCCGGGTGGTGGACGCTTACGCCGCCGAGCACCTGGAAATCCAGACCGCGGACGCGGAATCCGTTGCCGCGCAGGTGCGCAACGCGGGCGCGATCTTCGTCGGCCCGTACGCGCCGGTGTCGCTGGGCGACTACTGCGCCGGTTCCAACCACGTGCTGCCCACCGGCGGGTGCGCGCGGCACTCGTCCGGGCTGAGCGTGCAGAGCTTCCTGCGCGGCATCCACGTGATCTCCTACAGCGAGCAGGCGCTGCGCGACGTCGCCGACAAGGTCGTGGCGCTCGCTGACGCGGAAGACCTGCCCGCCCACGGCCAGGCGATCACCGCCCGTTTTCCCCGCTGACCCGAAGGTTGAACACATGAGTGACGTGCTCGGCGCCGAAACGACGTTGGCCGACCTGCCGTTGCGGGAGGACCTGCGTGGTCGGAGCCCCTACGGCGCACCGCAGCTGGACGTCTCGGTCCGGCTCAACACCAACGAGAACCCCTACCCGCCGCCGCCGGAACTCGTCGACGACGTGACCGCGGCGGTGCGCGAAGCCGCCACCGAGCTGCACCGCTACCCCGACCGCGACGCCAAGGCGCTGCGCGCCGACCTGGCCGCCTACCTGTCCGGGGCGACGGGGGTGCCGCTGGTGGCGGAAAACCTGTGGGCCGCCAACGGTTCCAACGAGGTTCTGCAGCAGATCCTGCAGGCCTTCGGCGGTCCCGGGCGCACCGCGCTCGGCTTTGAACCGTCGTACTCGATGCACCCGATCCTGTCCGCCGGCACTCGCACCGACTGGGTCCCGGCGCCGCGCCGCGCGGACTTCAGCCTGGACGGTGCCCAGGCCGCCCGGATCGTTGCCGAGAAGCAGCCCAGCGTGGTCTTCGTGACCAGTCCGAACAACCCCACCGGGCAGTCGATTTCGCAGGAAGACCTGCGTGCGATCCTCGACGCCGCACCGGGCGTGGTGGTGGTGGACGAGGCTTACGCCGAGTTTTCCGCCCGCCCCAGCGCGGTCGAGCTGATCGAGCAGTACCCGACGAAGGTCATCGTCAGCCGCACGATGAGCAAGGCGTTCGCGTTCGCCGGCGGACGGCTCGGCTACCTGGCCGCCGCACCGGCGATGATCGACGCGCTGCTGCTGGTTCGGCTGCCGTACCACCTCTCGGTGGTCACGCAGGCCGCCGCGCGCGCCGCGCTGCGCCACGCCGACGCGACGCTCGGTTCGGTGCGGGCGCTCATCGACGAGCGGGAGCGGGTGGTGCGCGAGCTGGCCGCGATGGGCTTCTCACCGGTGCCCAGCGACGCCAACTTCGTCCTCTTCGGACGGTTCGGGGACGCCCACCGCGCGTGGCAGCGCTACTTGGACGCAGACGTGCTGATCCGCGACGTCGGCATCCCCGGCCACCTGCGGGTCACCATCGGTACGCCGGAGGAGAACGACGCCTTCCTGGCGGCCGGCAAGGCAGTGAGCGAGGAGATCGAGCAGTGACATTCCAGCCGGGAACCCGCATCGGCCGGGTCGAACGCACCACCAGCGAGTCCTCAGTGCTGGTCGAGCTGGACCTCGACGGCACCGGGAAGGTCGACATCGACACCACGGTCCCGTTCTACGACCACATGCTCACGGCCCTGGGCACGCACGGCGCCTTCGACCTGAAGGTGAAGTCGACCGGTGACGTCCACATCGACGCCCACCACACGGTGGAGGACACCGCGATCGTCCTCGGCCAGGCCCTGCGCCAGGCGCTGGGCGACAAGAAGGGCATCCGCCGCTTCGGCGACGCCTGGATCCCGATGGACGAAACCCTCGCGCACGCGGCGGTGGACGTCTCGGGCCGCTCGTACTGCGTGCTCACCGGAGAACCGGAGCAGTACAACAGCTTCACGATCGGCGGCAACTACCCGTTCGTCCTCAACCGCCACGTGTTCGAGTCCCTGGCCTTCCACGCCCAGATCAACCTCCACGTCCGCGTGGTCCACGGCCGCGACCCCCACCACATCGCGGAAGCCCAGTACAAGGCGATCGCCCGAGCCCTCCGAGCAGCGGTCGAACCAGACCCCCGCTTCGCCGGAGTGATCCCCTCCACCAAGGGCGCCCTGTAAGGCGATGCCCATCCCCGCCGCTGCGGCGATCCGCTGCAGCGGCGGGATCCATCGCCTGGCGGAGCGAGCCCCCTGTCGCGGCGGCGGGTGCTGTCCGACCAGCATGTCACGATGCGCCCATGAACGTTGCTGACCGAACCATGCCCCCGTTGGACGCCGACGAGCGGACCACGTTGGAGAGCTGGCTCGATTTCTACCGCACCACGCTCGTGCAGAAGTGCGGCGGTTTGGCCGACGACCAGCTCCGCCGGGCCTCCGCGGAGCCCTCGCCGATCACGCTGGTCGGCCTCGTCCAGCACATGGCGGAGGTCGAGCGGAACTGGTTCCGCCGGGTGCTGGTGCAGGAGGACGCCCCGCCGATCTTCGACCCGAACGCGGACCCCGACGGCATCGACGGTGGCTTCGACCTCGCCGAGGACGCAACGCTCGACCAAGCCCTGTCCGTTTGGCGGACCGAGGTGGCGCGTGCCCGCGAGAACTGCGCAACCCGCGCCCTGGACGACAAGAGCCCCTTCATGGGAGCCCAGGTGACCCTGCGCTGGATCTACACCCACATGATCGCCGAATACGCCCGACACTGCGGCCACGCAGACCTGATCCGCGAACGGATCGACGGCGCCACCGGGGTCTGACTTCCCGCGCAGGCCGAACTTTTCGAGCTGAAGGCACCTTTTCGCCGCTTTCCGGCGCGGGCTTCGCGTACATTCCGTTCGGCCGGTGCTCAGCGATTTCTCCCTTCGCCCTTCCCCCTTTGGTATGACAGTGCGGAGAGTGCGTTGATCGGCACTTTCCGCACTGTCGTCAGAGGGGGATTCCGGTGGCGCGTCAGGAACGTCCGCTGCGCGATTTCGCGGTGTTGCTCTACGGGGCGGGCCTCGGGTTCCTGACGAACCTGGCGACCAACAGCACGGACGGCTGGGAACCGCCGTTCACGCTGGTCCGGGACCATTCGGAGTACCTGCTCGGCGCGGGTGTGCTGGTGCCCGCCGCGTACTACGCGTGGCGACAGCGGAAGCTGCGCACCGAGCACGACTGGGACGTGGCGAAGCAGGGCAACCCGTACCCGGGGTTGCAGTCCTTCGGGCCGGAGCACGAGAAGGTCTTCTTCGGCCGCGATCGCGCGGTCCGCGAGCTGCACGAGCGGTTGGAAGTGCCCGGCGGCGAGCCGGAGGACCGGTTCCTGCTGGTGGCGGGACCATCGGGTTCGGGGAAGTCGTCGCTGGTCAACGCCGGTTTGGCGGGGTTGTTGCGGCGGCGGAACTGGTGGCTGAGCGAGCCGGTCGCGCCGGGGCGCGACCCGTTCGGCGCGCTGGTGCACGCATTCCAGGGCGAACTCCCGAAGGCCGAGGGCGACGCGCTCGTCCGGGATCTGCGGATGGAAGCGCAACGCGCGCTGGAGCGCTTGAGACGCACCGACGAACCGCGATCGACGCATCCCGAGGTGCTGAACGCGTTGCTCGGAGAGGCGGTCCGACTGAACCGCCCGGCCGTGCTGCTGCTCGACCAGTTCGAAGAACTCGTGACGCAGGTCGATGCCCGGACCCGCCAGGAGTTCATGGCCCTGCTGCACGCCGCGCTGGCCGACCACCGGCGCCTGCACGTGGTGGCGACGATGCGCGCGGAGTTCATCGGTGTCTTCCTGCCGGAGCCCAGCGGTGAGCTGTTGCGCAACCCCTACGTCGTGACCCGACTCAACCGCGCGGAACTCCGGCAGATCATCACCGGCCCGGCCCGCAAGGCCGGAGTGGAGATCGAACCCGAAGCGGTGGCGGCCATGATCGACGACGCGACCGAAGCCGGTGCGGACGTCCTGCCGCTGCTGGCCTACCTCCTGCACAACCTCTACGAGGACTATGGCGGCGACGGCCGGATCACGTTGCAGGAGTACGTGGAATCGGGTCGCGTCGCCGAGGCGATCTCGTCCACCGCGGGCAAGGTCCTCGCTCGGCTCTCCCGCCAGTACGACGAAGCACAGGTGATGCGAACGCTGCTGAGGTTCGTCTCCTTCGCCTCGCACGCCGACGAACCGACGCGCAACCGGGTCCGGCTCGACGATCTGGACGAGGAGGAGAAGCACGTCGTCGAGGAGTTCTTGCAAGCACGACTGCTGGTCGACGACAGCGATGGTCATCGAGACCTGGCGCACGAGGCGCTGCTGCGCCAGTGGGAACCCCTGCGCAACTGCCTGGACCAGCAGCGCCCGCTGCTCCGCAAGCGCACCACCTTCCAGCAACGAGCCCAGGAGTGGGACCAGTCCGGCCGCCGCGGGGACCTGCTGCTCCCGGAGAGCCAGGTCGACGAGGCCGTGGAGGTCACGACGGCGGTCGAGTGCAGCGCGTTGCTCGACGAGTTCTGCGAAGCATCGGTGGAATCACGGCGGAAGGCCAGGAGGAACCGGGCGATAAGCGCGGCCCAGCAAGCAGATCTGGTGAAGAACTCGAATCCGCAACTGGCGCTCGCCATCGCCCGGGAGATCGCCGAGCTCAGCCCGGGAGAGGTCACCGCGGCCGTGCTCTGGGCCCGGCTGCGCGACCCCCTCGTCTGGAGCATGCGCCGCCACGCGGACCGCATCGTCGCCGCTCGCTGGGACGACGACGGGCGTTTGTGGGCGGTGGACGACGACGGCGTGCTGATGGTCCACGACGTCGAGCAGGAGCAACCCGTTCAGGTCCGCCACCTGCCGGGGAAGGGGCGCCGGTTCGTGGCCGAGTGGTCCAGCGGCAGCGAGTTGATCTTCGGTGATGCCGAGGGCTTGAAGCGCTGGGATCTGGTGGCCGACGAGGTCGAGTTCGTGGACCGGCGGGGCCCGGTACGGCACCCGCTCGCCAGGTCTTCGGACGGGTGGCTCGCCTACGACTGCGACGGCCAGATGGTCGTGCGGGCGCCTGGCGAAACCGGCCCTTCCACTCAGCTGGGGAGTTCGGACGTCGTCGGGCATGCGGAGTGGGCTCCGACGGGGTTGCTGGCCCTCGGCGACAACAACGGCCTCGTCCGCGCCTGGAACCCCGGAACGGGCGAGACGACGGTCGTTCATGAGCACGTCAGCGGGGTGAACTCCCTCTCGTGGTCGGAAACCGGTCTGCTGGTCAGCGCGGACGACCAGGTGGTTCGGGTGTGGGACCCCGAAACCGGTGAAACCGAGGTCCTGCGCGGCTGGGAGAACGGCCTCCTCGGTGCCACCTGGATGAGCCGGGAGCAGCTGGTCATCGGGACGGGGTCGGGTGGCAGTATTCGGATCGACGTCTGGAACTGCAGGACCAAGGCACTGCGCACGATTCGACGCTGCTCGGAAAAGGTGTGGGAGATCTTCCCCGCCCCGGGCGAGAACCTGCTGATCTGCATGAGGTCCGGTTCCGCGGAGCTCATCCGCACCGACCTGAGCCATCACGTGGGACACCGGCAAGGAGTCGCAGCCGCCGGTGGTTCCGCGCACGGCACCGACCTGCTCACCGTCGGAGCCGACGGCAAGGTCTGGCGGATCGACTCCGAGGGTTCTGAGCAGCTCGGGCGCGATTCGCATTCCGGTACCGCTGACGTGCTCGCTTGGTCGGCAGACGGCCTGCTGGCCAGCGCGAGGTGGGACTTCAAGAGCTACAACGAAGTGCTGGTGTGGGATCGGCATCGGGCAGCGACCTCGCTCGTGCAGCGCGGCAGCGGTGAGATCACCGACATCGCGTGGTCGCCGGACGGCTTGCTCGCCTGGGGCGACCAGAACGAAGTGCACGTCTGGGATGCGCAGCGGCGCGAGTCCCGGACCGTGCTGGAATTCGCCGGGCGACCGGAAGCCCTCGCCTGGTCCAACACCGGTCTGCTCGCGGTCGGCACGAGTTCCGGCGGGCTGAAGACCTGGGACCCGACTTCGGGGACCGCGAGGGTGCTGCAGAAGGAGGACAACCCGCTCAGGGAGATCGGAACTGTCGCTTGGTCGGCGGAGGGAGAGCTGGCCACCGGAGACTACAGCGGTGCGGTGCGGGTGTGGGACCTCGAATCCGGTTGGTCGACCTTGCTTGCCATGCACGCCGACACTGTGCAGGTGGTGGCGTGGTCCCCGGACGGACTGCTGGCCAGCGGAGGCGATCAGACGGTTCGACTGTGCGACCCGGAGAACGGGCGGAGCCTCATCGTCGATCAGCAGGACGATGATCTGAAAGCGCTGGCTTGGTCGATCGGAGGTGTGCTCGCCAGCGGGTGGAGCGAAGGCGCGGTGCGGATCCTGGAACCGGACACCGGCGAGTCCCGACTCGTGCACGAGCATCCGCACGGTGTCGAATCCATCGCCTGGTCCGGGGCCGGGCAGCTCGCGAGCAGTTCCGGAGCTCTGGCGGACCCGGTGCTCATCTGGGATGCGGACGCGTCCGCAACGCATCGGCCCGAACCCGACATCGGAACCACGTGGCTGGTCTGGTCTCCAGATGGCGAGCTGACCACTTCGGACGGTGATGCCCGGATTCGATTGTGGTCCAGGGATTTTCGGCGGAGTCAGGTCATCCGGCAGCACGACGGTCCGGTCGATGCCGTCGCGGTGTCCGGCACCGGTCTGGTCGCGTCGCTCGGTGTGGACGGCGATCTCCGCACATGGGACGGGAGGACGGGGGACAGCCGAGTGATCTCGGCCGACGAAGCCGATGTCAGCGCGCTGGCGTGGGATTCGGGCGATCGGCTCGCAGTGGCGCGCAGGGACCGCGGCGTCGCCCTGTGGGACCCGGCGACCGGTGAGTTCGCCGATCTGACGGCCCGGATCGCGCGCGTCAGCACGATGACCTGGAACGCGAGCGGCGTGCTGGCCATGGGTGGTGACGACTTCGTCGTCCGCCTCTGGCAACCGGAAACCGGGCAGATCAGCGAACTGCGCAGGCACACGGCTGTGGTGCGAGCCCTGGTGTGGCTGGACGAGGACCGGCTGATCAGCGCGGGCGACGACGGTCTGCTGATCTGGGACGTGCCCCGCGAGCGAGTGCTCGTCATCGGGGACGCGGTGGAGGTCGCCCACTTGGCCTGGATGCCGGGTCGGGGGCTGGCCAGCGCGGACGACGAAGGCCGGATCAGCCTGTGGGATCCGGAATCGGGCCACGTCATCGCGACCTTCCAAGCCCACGAGGACAACATCACCGTGCTCGCCTGGCGGGACGACGGCCTGCTGATGAGCGCGGGCCGGGACCGCAGGGTGCTCACCTGGAAATTCGACACCAACACCGAAGCACTCCTCCGCGAAGCGGACGAGCGCGGCGTGCGGCGTCTCTCGGACCAGGAGCGCGTCCGCTTCGGCCTGGCCTGATCACCGAGAAGCGCCGCCGACCGGGGCGGCCAACGGCGCTTCTGGCTATTCGCAGGCGACGCCGTCGTGATCCCGGTCCAGTCCGCTCCGGTATCCCGGTTCGCCGGCGTAGAGGGGAGCGGCGCCGGCCTTCTTCGCTGCGGTGCAGTTCGGGTAGTACGCCGAACTGCTGTCGCCGCCACCGGACTTCTCCTCCGGTGTCGGCGTCGGCGCTGGCGGCGGCGGTGGCTTCGGCGGTCCGTCGGGCTGGGCCCGGGTGCGCTGCGGGTCGTCTGGCGCGGGGTCGACGTGGTCGGGGTCGCCGTCGCCGTCGCGGTCGGGCAGCGTCGGCCGGAGGCTCAGGTTCGCCGACAGGCTGGGGTAGTCGAGCCCGGTCGGGCACGCCACAGCGTTCGGGGAGACGTAGAGCGTGATCGTCGCTGGTGGGCTGATCGACGCGCCGGCCGGGACGTTCGTGCCGCACACCAGCGTCTCGGCGATCCAGGTGACGTCGTCGGCGTAGGCGGCGACCACCTCCGAGGCGACCTCGCCGGGGAGTGCCTCCAGGTCCTGTTGCGCTTGAGCGGTGGCCGTCCCCACCAGTGAGGGCATCGTCGGGGGCGGTGGTGCGGAGGGGCTCGCCGGTTGCGTCGACGTGCTCGGAGCGGTGGTGGGGCTGTGGTCCACGGCTGATCCGCCGCACGAGGCGAGCGCTCCGGTCAGCCCGACCGCGCACGCACTGATCGTGAGTTTCCTTCGCGTTCGATTCACGGCGGGCAAGCTACCAACGTAAATCGCCACGCGTAGGCGTTTCCGGAAACCAAACACCGATCAGACCAACCCGACCAACCCCAGCCGTCCGCCGGGCCGGGTCCCCGGAGGGGGTGCCGTTGTGCTTCGTGCGAGGCGGCCCCTTTTGCACAGCAGACATTTGACCGAACGCCCGACACGGGATCGGCAGCCGAGCGCCGCACTCCGGTTTCCGTTGCCTGGCCTGTGATTACTCGGACCGGTGATTGGCCGGATTCCTTCGCCACTATGAAGGCGTAGCGATCCTGGAAGCTGACCTGGTCCTCGGGATGACACTGCGGATCTCGGTAATTCCTTTGGCGATCTCTTCGTCGGAGTACTGCCTCTTGGCGCGGGTTCCTGAACCGCCTCCGCTGATCCCGCTCCTCGTCTGTTCGCTGACGTCGATCACGTTGCGGGCCAGGTCGAACCGGTACAATCAGCGCTGCCGCCGTAGTAGCGGTCCCGGTAGTTGGTCAACGACGGCAGCCACACCACAAGGTGGAACTTCACCGGCGTGGTTCCCTCCACGGAGGGTGCCTCGCGGCGCGGCTTCTTCAAAGCGGCGCCACCAGAACATCATGCAACGTTCAGTTCGAGGGCCCTACGCGGATTGGATGGATGACTAACCTCCGTCCGGATTTGCCCCTCAGAACGGAATGCACATGTCCTCTTCTCTCGGTGCCCGGCTTCGGACGGTTATCGCTTCTGGTGTCCTTGCTGCCGGACTCATCGCTGGCGCGATGCCGAACGTCCAAGCTGCCCCGCAGAACACCAAACCGACCGCAATGCCCCCGAGCTCGAGCACTTGCGAGATCGGATTGTCCCCGCTGCTCCCGATGCCGAAGCCGAAAGCCGACGGCAGGGGAACAGCGATGGACGGGATGCAGCCGGACTACGCGCGTTCCTACGCCCGTGGCACGCAGTTGACCGACGAGGTGGTCAACTACCGACGCTGGGAATGGAACCAGATGTACACGTCACTGGACGTCCAGCAGAAGGCAACCCCGGACGACCTCGACGTGTACCGCCTGCAGGCCGACGCCTACCTTGTCAACAGCGCGTACCCGGAAGCCCTGTCCCAGCTCGACCAAATTCTGCGTCGCAAGCCCGACGACATCCAGGCACTGGCTGTCACGGCGCTGGTCCAGCACTTCATGGGCAACAGCGACGACGCGCGGTGTCGCCTTTCCCATCTGCAGAAGCAGTCTCCGGCCGCGGCTCTCGACCTCCAGGGCTTCATCGGGAACACCGACGCCGACCAGTACGCGGTGTACGGCTCCGAGCCGCGGCAGGACGCCGACCCCGACGTGATCGCGGTGTTCGGGCAGTCTCCGAACCCGGACGGCACACCGTCCGCGGGCCTGCTCACGCGACTGACGAAGGCGAAGGAGATGGCCGACCGCTTCCCCGAGGCGTGGATCGTCGTCAGCGGCGCCGCGGTTCGCACCCAGTACGCCGAGGCCGACGTGATGCGCGACTGGCTGGTCCAGCAGGGCGTCGACGCTGCGCGGATCATCACGGACGACAAGGCTCGCGACACCGTTGGCAACGCGATGGGCATGGTCGCCGCCTTCCAGCAGTACGACCTGCACAACGTCCTCGCCGTTGGCACCGTCCAGCACCTGCCACGGGCCGTGACGACGCTCAAGGCTCTCGCCGACCGGTATCACTGGCCGATTGCGGTCGATGCTGCCGGTGGCGGGGAGGTCCCTGAGCCATCGAGCCAGGTGGGAGAGCGTCGCTACACCTATGTCACGGCTGCACGCGCGGCCGGCCTGTTCGAGTTGGACGACTTCGCGAAGTACGGCAAGCGTTGAGGGCTGCAGTCGCCCGAGCGTGGAGAGTGCCTGCCGGGCAGGGATTAGCCACGGTGCGTGCACTTCCCGTTACGCCAACTGGATGACACGAATGGTTCATCGTTGCGTCACGACGGGTCTTTCGGCGCTTCGCACTCGTCGGTGACGATGTCTGCTTGTGACTGAGGTTTCTCGACGCCGGGTGCTTGTTGGGGCTGTTGGTGCCGTTGGCGCCGCTGCTGCTGGTTCGCTTCTGCCGCCTTCACTGCACCGGGCCATGGCCCAACCGGTGCCAGAAGGTGGTTTGGACGCGCTTGAGCACGTCATCGTGCTGATGCAGGAGAACCGGTCTTTCGACCACTACTACGGGACTCTGCAGGGGGTTCGCGGGTTCGGGGACCGGCATCCGCTGCAACAGCCCGATGGTCGTTCGGTGTTCCAGCAGCCTGCCGTCGGCGGCGAGGTGCTGCCGTTCTCGCTGCGGCAGGGGGCTGAGCGGGAGGGGCGGCCCGTTTCGGACATCCAGTACCTCGGCGCCCTGGACCACAGCTGGGGCGGCAGCGGCAAGGCCTGGGCTCGCGGCTGGAACAACGACTGGATCGCTGCGAAATCCGCCGCGACCATGACCTACTACGAGCGGCAGGACATTCCGCTGCAGTACGAGCTGGCGGACACCTTCACCATCTGCGACGCCTACCACTGCTCGGTCTTCGGCTCCACCAACCCGAACCGCAACTACCTGTTCTCCGGCACCACCGGCTACGAGCCGGGTACCACCAAGCGCGCGGTCGGCAACGACGCCTACGACTACGGCCACGCCGGTTACGAGTGGACCACCTACCCGGAGCGGTTGGAGCAGGCCGGGCTGTCCTGGCAGATCTACCAGGAGTGGGACAACTTCACCGACAACCCGGTGGAGTACTTCCAGACCTTCAAGGAGATCGGGCACAAGGTGCTCGGCCCGGTGGACGGGAAGTTCCGCACCACCGAGGAGTTCTACACCGCGCTGTTCGACAAGCCCGCCGAGGAGCAGGAACGACTGCTCGCGCAGCTGGAAACCGGTCGCGCGGCGTTGACCGATGCCGAGCGGAGCCTGTTCGACCGCGCGATGTACCGCAGCAAGCCGGGCACGCTGGTCGAGCGGTTGCGCGCCGACATCGCGGCGGACCGGTTGCCGCAGGTCGTCTGGGTGGTGCCGTCCTCGACGGACTCCGAGCACCCCGGCAGTTCGACGCCGGTCGGCAGCGCGAACCTGATCTACCAGGTTTTGGACGTGATCGCGGATCCGAAGGTCTGGCCGAAGTCCGCGCTGCTGCTCAACTTCGACGAGAACGACGGCTTCTTCGACCACGTGTCGCCGCCGGTGCCTCCGAAGCCCGAGTCGGGGGAGGGCGACGACTACTTCGAGGGGCAGCCGATCGGCCTCGGCCCGCGGGTGCCGATGACCGTGGTTTCTCCTTGGACCATCGGTGGTTTCGTCAACTCCGAGGTCTTCGACCACACTTCGGTTGTGCGACTGCTGGAACGCTGGACCGGTGTGCAGGAGCCGAACATCAGCTCTTGGCGGCGGACCGCGTGCGGCGACCTGATTTCGGTGTTCGACTTCGACAACGCTGCCGAGCCGCCCAAGCCCGCCCAGCCGGGGCCGGTGCCTGAGCCGATCAAGCGCTGGCACCCGAAACCCCCTGCGGAGCAGGCGCTTCCGGTGCAGGAGCAGGGACGTCGGCCGGCCCGGACGTTGCCTTACCAGCCGCAGGTTTCGGGGGCGTTGGACGGCGAAACCGTGGCGCTGCGACTCGGAAACGTCGGCGCCGCATCCGCGCACTTCGCCGTCTACCCGTACGCCGGGGAGCTGCCCGAACCATCCCATGTGGACGTTCTTGGCGAGCAGGTGGTGACCGTGCCGGTCCGCGACGAGTACCGCCTGGCGGTGCAGGGGCCGAACCGGTTCTGGTTCGAGCTGAGCGGATCGCGTGGCGGAAAGGCTGCCGACGTCGACGTCCAGACCCGCCACACGGACCGCGGTCTGGCGCTGGAACTGCGCAACGGCGGGCGGCAGGACATCACCCTCCGCTTGCGCTCCGTCGGCTACACCGTCCACGAGGAGCAGGTCCGCGTCGCGGCGGGCGGAGCTCAGCCGTTGGAGTGGCCGACGGACCAGGGCTGGTACGACGTCGAGGTCACCACGCCCCAGGACAAGACCTTCTGCCGCCGCATCACCGGCCGAGCCGAGAACGGCCACCCCGGCGTCACCGGCTGACCCGGGTGAGCAGAGCCCGCGCTGGTAGGCGCGGGCTCTGCCGCTCAGGTGGTGCGGCGGGACCGGGACAGCGCCAGCCAGCCGAGGGCCGTGGCGATCAGACCCACCACCAGGTCGATGTAGCCGCCGACTATGCCGTAGCCGGTGCCCGGGCCGCCTTCGGCGGCGGCCACGACGAATCCGCCGATGACCATGCTCAACAGCCCCGCCGCGAGTGCCGCGGTGGCGCCCCGCCGCCCGGCTCCGATGCGTTTGGTGGAGCGGACGAGTGCCAGTCCGCCGACGACCGCGCCGCCCAGCCCTGCCAGTGCGGCGATCACGGACCAGAGGCGCCCGGGGGCCATGGTGTAGGCGCTGACTTGTTGGGCTTCGAACTGGGTGGCGGTGTCGGCGAGCAGGCGCAGTGACATGAGGTGCTCCGCGTGTGGTCGGCCCGGACGGACCGGGCTGCTGGGTTTTCCGGGAGTTCGATCATGTCCGCAAGACCCGTCTCCAGTCGTCGTGCAGCTGCGGGCAATTCGTGCTGCCACGGATGCTGCAGAGTCCGCCGGACTACCGCGGCTGCGGTAGGTGGAAGCTCATCCGCCGAGAGGCGTTGCACACGCGGGAATCCGGCTAGGGTGCACGCATGCGCGGAGGCCGGATCACTGTCCTGGACTGGGTGATCGCCTTCGGCGTGGCCGCGGCCTTGCTGGTGACCGGGCTTTCCGAGCAGCACTCCGCAACGACGCTCGATCCACTCGGCTACGCATTGTTGGTCGCCGGTGGGCTGGCGCTCGTCGCGCGCCGTTGGCTCCCGGTCACCGTTCTCGTCGCGACCGGCGTGTCCGCGCTGGGGTACCAAGCCGTCGGGTTCGACGTGCCCGCTGTTGCGTTCCTGTTCGCGGTGTACGCCACGGTTCGGGCAGGACACCGCGTCGTCGCGATCGTCGGTTCGGTGCTCATGCTGCTAGCGCTGCCGTTCGCGGTGCTGGTGTCCCCGCTCGACTTGGCCGTCGGCGAGGCTTTCGCGCGGACCCGGGACGTCCTCCAGATCGCCTGGCTGATCGCCGCCGGGGCGGCGGGCGAGGCGCTGCGGCAAGCCGAGCGCCGGGCGGACGAGGCCGAGCGCACCCGCGAGGAGACCGCGCGGCGCCGGGCGGACGAGGAGCGGCTGCACATCGCACGGGAGCTGCACGATTCGCTCACCCACCAGATCTCCGTCATCAAGGTGCAGGCCGAAGCTGCCGTCCACCTGGCCCAGAAGCGGGGCGAGCAGCCACCGGAGGCTCTACTGGCGATCCGGCAGGCAGGCCGCGAGGCGGCCCGAGAACTGCGGGCGACGCTGGAAGCGCTGCGCGACGACGACAAGAACCCGCCGCGCGGGCTCGACCACGTGCCGGAACTCGTTCGCCAGGCCCGCACGACCGGCCTGGACGCGGAGCTGACGATCGAGGGCGAGCGCAACGACGTGCCGTCCGCGGTCGACCGGACCGCGTACCGGATCGTCCAGGAATCCCTGACCAACATCGCCAGGCACGCAGCCGCCACCACCGCGTCGATCCGGATCGACCATCGTCCCGATGCCCTGGTCATCCGCGTCGATGACGATGGCGAAGCCGCTCCGAAGGCCTCAGCACCCGGCGTCGGACTGCTCGGGATGCGGGAACGAGTCACCGCTCTCGGCGGCAAACTGCACGCGGCGCCACGCGACGAAGGCGGCTTCACCGTCCGAGCAGAACTCCCCGTGGAGCGAAAACCGTGATCCGAGTCCTGCTGGTCGACGACCAGCCGCTCATCCGCGGAGGATTCCGCGCGCTCCTCGACGCCGAGGACGACATCGAGGTGGTGGCCGAGGCCGCTGACGGCAGCGAAGGCGTGGCCCTGGCCAGACAGCACCTGCCGGACATCGCGCTCATCGACGTCCAGATGCCGGTCGTCGACGGCATCGAGGCAACTCGCCGCATCGCTGCGGATCCGGCGCTGGCCGAGGTGCACGTCGTCATCCTGACCAACTACGGCTTGGACGAGTACGTCTTCAACGCCCTGCGCGCGGGCGCGGCCGGATTCCTGGTCAAGGACATCGAACCGGAGGACTTCCTCCACGCCGTGCGCGTCGCTGCCCGCGGCGATGCCCTGCTCGCACCGTCGATCACCCGCAAGCTGATCGACCGCTTCGTCGCCCAGCCACTCGAAACCGGCACCAGCCCGGGGCTGGAGGAGCTGACCAACCGCGAGCGCGAGGCAGTCGCACTGGTCGCGCACGGCCTGTCCAACGACGAGATCGCCGAACGCATGGTGATCACCCCGATGACCGCGAAGACCCACGTCAACCGGGCCATGACCAAGCTCCACGCCCGAGACCGAGCCCAGCTCGTGGTCCTGGCCTACGAATCCGGCCTGGTAACCCCGCGAAACCCCTGACGGCCTTACCAGGCCATCCGACGCGTCGCAGGCATCGGAGCAGCCGGTTCGCGCTCGTCGTCCTCCGAAGTGGTCGCCCGGCGCGAGACCACGCGAGACAGCAGCGACGGCTTCTTCCGCAGCTGGGACAACGCCTTCGACGCTTCCGGATGCCCGTTGAACAGCGCTTCCCGGAGCCATTGCTCTGCCTCGTCGCGATCCCGGCCGGTGAACATGATTCCGAGCCGGAACATGGCCTCGACGTGGCCCTCGACCGCAGCTCGCTTGTACCGCTGCAGCGCCGCAACGCGCTCCTGCGCCGCTTCCGAAAGCACCCCCAGCCGGAACATCGCTTCGACGTCGTCGTCCGCGGCTCGCAGGTACCAGTCCTGCGCGGTCGCGGTGTCGCCGTCGTTCTCCGCGAGCGCACCCAGGTTGAACATCGCGATGGTTTCGCCGCGATCGGCCGCCAGCCGGTACCAGTTGCGCGCTTCCGGGATGCGCCCGTCGTCCTCGCAGAGCACGCCCAAGTTGTTCATGGCGCTGGCGTGGCCGACCTTGGCCGCGCGCCGGTACCACTGCTCGGCCTCCTCCTGCCGGTCGTGCTCGTGCAGGAAGAAGCCGAGGGCGAAGACCCCCTTCAGGCTGTTCTTGGCCGCTGCCGAGCGGTAGTGGAACTCGGCCTCGCGCAGCCGGCCGGCCTTCTCCTCAACACCCCCGAGATCGGCGCTGGCGTCGGCGTCACCCGCGTCGGCGGCGTCCCGGAACTGCCTGCTGTCCTTGGCCTCGGCGCTGGCCTCGCGCAGCGATTCGGCGAAGTTGGCCACGGCTCTCTCGCGCTCGCGCGCTGCCTCCGAGAGGTTCGTCTTGGCGTCGATCCGGCCCAACCGCTGCACGAGTTCGCTCAGCTCGTGCTCGGGGACGCGTCCGGAGACCGCCGCCATGCGGAACCAGCGCACGGCCTGGGTGACGTTGCCCTGCCGTCCTTCCACGATGCCGAGGTGGAGCATCGCGTCGTCGTCGCCGTTGGCCGCCCCTCGCCGGTACCACTCCTCGGCCTCGGTGCGCGAGCCGTTCTCCTCGCAGAGCGCACCGAGGTGGAACATCGCGCCGGGGCTGCCGGTTTCCGCCGCGCGCTCGAACCACTGGACCGCCTCCTCTCTGCGGTCCTGCGATTTCAACAGGATGCCGAGGGAGAACATCGCTTCGGGGGATCCGTCTTCCGCCGCTTCGCGATACCAGGTCTCGGCGTCCGAGGGCTTGCCCTCGGCCCAGAGGTTCTGGCCGAGCCGCAGCATGGCCTCGGGGTGGCGGGCTTCGGCGGCGCGGCGGATCCAGGTGGCGGCTTCCGATTTGCGGCCGCGTTCGCCGAGGACGATCGCGAGGTTCAGCATCGCGTCGGTATCGCCGTTGCGCGCTGCCTGCTCGTACCACTGCTGAGGAGTCGTGGTGTCCGCTTCGGCTGCTGGCTCTGGTTCGGGTTCCGGTTCGGGCTCGGGTTCCGGTGGTGCGTAGGCCTGGTTCGGCGCGAGGGCGAGCATGTCGGACGTTTGGGTGCCGAGCCGTTGCGGCGGTGGCTCGTTGCGACTCGCCATCACCCGCCGCAGACCCTGGTACAACGCGTCCAAGGTCAGCAGTTCCGGCTCGTCCGCGATGCCGTCGCGCAACAGGGCGAGCAGCTCACCGGTGAACGTGGTGTGCTCGGCGCCTTCCGGAGCGGTGGAGGGGTCGTTGGCCGGTGCGGAGGTCAGGGTGTAGGAGCCGTCGATCTCGATCTGCCCGGCCACCATGGTTTCCTGCTCGCCCATGGCAGCGATCGCGCGTCCTGAGAAGCAGCAGTCGAGGATAACCACGCGGTTGCGCGCGGTGGAACTCGCGATGATCTCGCGGATGCCGCTGAACGGCAGAGCGCTGAAACTCAGCAGATCGCTCTGGGTTTCGGGAAGCGACAGGTACAGGTGCCCGCTCTTCAGGCCCACCAGCCCGTGTCCCGCGTAGTAGACCAGCAGCATGTCCTGAGCCTGCGAGGCGGCGTTCTTCAGATGTGCGCCCAGTGCAACGCGGTCGTCGGGATCTGACAGCACCGTGCAGTGCTTCGGATCGAGCCCCGCTCCTCGCTCGCTCGTCAGCGCGGCGGCGAGGTCCCGCAGGTTGTTGCGGACAGCGGGCAAGCCGGTCAGGTGGGCGAAGGTACTGGTTCCGATCAGGACGGCGCGCGAGGTGTCCCGGCAGGGTAATCGCACGTCATTCCCCCCTGCTCGGACCGCGCCTCCGACGGTGGGTGCGCTTCGAGCTGCCGCAGCACGCGCACCACCTCCTCCGGGTTCGGGACGCGTTTGGCATCGAACTTCACGCGCCGCTTCGACCCGTCGTCCTCGATCTCGACGGTGAGGTCCGAATGCCGCTGCTGGAGCCACACCCACAGCGAACGGGCCAGCACGGTCACCGCTCCACCTGCGCCCAGCGAGACCACGAGCGCATCCGCGAGCGCCCCCATCTGGCCGGGCTCCGGTGCGGGCTGGTCGAGCGAGACCTGCCCGCGGAGCTCGTTCTCCAAAATCAGCCATTGATACAGAGACAGCAGCTCTCCGTGCTGATCGGATGCGTCCGTCACCTGAATTCGCGCTGCCATCTGTCCCCCAGCAGGTCACATCGAGTCGATCTTGTAACTGATAGTGACTTTATTGCCGTGTGGTTCCGGAAGGCAAGCGTCCTAGGTGTGCAACGCCCTCAGCTGCGGAGCTGCTAGGAGTGGCTCGGTAGGCTGCTGGGTATGGGCGATTTCCTCCCGATCCTCCTGCTCGCGCTCGCGGGCTTCCTCATCGGCGGCGCTTACTCGACGTGGAAGACCGCGCGCGGGTTCGCGATCATGCTCGCCGTCGCCGCCGTCATGGCCGTCGCCGGCGGCATCGGCTGGATGATCTACGGGTGAACCGCCAGCGCGATTTCGCGTGATCTTCGAACGTAGAAGGGCGCCTTGAGTCACGAGCTGGCTCAAGGCGCCCTCCGCTTCAGGCCGAGTGAGCAACGAGGTCCTGGTCGGCGATAGCGACCGCGTCGCGGAGCAATGCGAAACCGCGGCGAGTGCAGGTGAGCACCAGCTCGTCGTTGCCCTGGAAGATCAGATTCACCTCGTCTCCCGCCGCGTCGTACTCGTGCGTGACCACAGCGGTCTCCGATATCCCGACCAGCGTGGCGGTTTCAACCCCTTGCCCTCGATACACGGCCGACTCCCCTCCGGGTACATGACCCGAACTAGGTAAGGTTCAACTGACGAATTCTTCAAGGGGAGTAACTCCCCTTGAAGAAGAGTTATGGGTAGTCATACGCTTCTCGTAAGTCCCTGAACGGGTGGTTGGAGGCCGCGACATGGGCTACGGCCGACCGACGGTGGAGCGGCGTCAGCTCGGCCTGATGCTCAAGAAGTTGCGAGAGCGGAAGGGTGTCTCGCAGAACGACGCGGCGGCAGCGATCGGCCGGAAGCAAGCCCGCATCAGCAGGGCGGAGATCGGCGTCGGATCGCTCGCGCAGGACGAACTTGCCGAGCTGCTGAATTTCTACGGAGTACCCGAGGGCGAGCAAGCCACTGCACTTGCTCTAGGTGCACAAGCCCGAAAACGGCAACGCGGTCGGGCCTACGCGGACCAGCTGCCGCATTCCTTCGAGCGCCTTGCCGACCTTCAGGCCGACGCCAAGTCGATCGGGTTCTACGAGGCCGGTGTTGTTCCGGGATTGGCTCAATCGGCCGATTACGTTCGTGCGGTCATCGATGCTGGTGACGGCGTCTGGTGGAGCTCGTCGGAACACGAGGTGGAAAGCCGGGTCGCATTTCGTCTCGAGCAACAGCGCCGGGTTCTGGAGGCCAACGAGCCCAAGCGTGTCGCCCTCGTTCTCTCCGAGGCCGCCGTGGACCAGGTTGTCGGCAGCGCGTCCGTGCTGCGTGGGCAGCTCTTGCATCTCCTCCAGCTCGGTGAGCGTCCGAACGTCACGGTCCAGGTGCTGTCGAGCGGTGTGCGGAACAACCCGTTGTTGGGCGGAGGGCTCGTCACGCTCGACTTCGGGAGCGCGGTTCCCCGAATCGCTTTCGTCTCGGTGCTCTACGGACCTGGGATCTACCACGATCAAGAAGAGGACACTGCTCCGATGTTCCGCGCTTTTGAACGGGTGCAGGAACTGGCGTTGGACGAGGCGTCAACCCGAGACTTGCTGATCGACAAGCTGAAGGATCTCAGGCAATGAGCTATGACACCGGATGGTTCAAGAGCAGTCGCAGCTCCGCAGCCAGCAACACGTGCGTAGAGGTTCGATTAACCGACTTCGCCGTGGCGGTGCGGGATTCGAAGGCTCCTGACGACGGGCACATCCAAGTCAGCCACACCGCATGGCGGAGATTCCTGGCCAGCCTCAGCTGAAGCACTCGGCGCATCGCTGGTCGCTAGATGAGCGAAGGGCGTCTTCCCGTTGATCGGGGAGGCGCCCTTCGCGCTGTTGGGGCAGCCCTCGGTGTCCGCCGCTTCGGATGGTCTGTCCAATAGGGACTATTCCCTGCTGGAAGAACGGCTTTATACTTCGGGGTTCTCCAAAGAGTCTTCCCTTTTCGGAACTCTTCCGGTCCACCCGCCAGCCGGAAAGAGTTCACGGCTTCGGCACTGATCGGAAACCGGCCGCCCTCTACATTTCCTGAGGCCTGTTTTGGCCGGTTTCGGCCTCAGGTCCTCTGTTTCCGCTCTTGGAGAGGGACACCATCGTGGAAAGACGGAATTTCCTCCGCGCCGCCGTGGTCGGTGGCACCGCGGTCACCCTGGGATTCAGCGTCACCCGGGAATCCATCGCCTACCCCGCCCAGACCGGTACCAGCCCTTACGGAGCTCTGCAGGCCGCTGACGCCAACGGCATCCAGCTGCCCGCCGGCTTCACCAGCCGCGTGATCGCCCGCTCCACCAAGACCGTCGGCAACACGGGCTACACCTGGCACAGCGCGCCCGACGGCGGCGCGTGCTTCGCCGACGGAACCGGCTGGATCTACGTCTCCAACTCCGAGATGAGCAGCGGCGGCGGTGGTGTCAGCGCCGTCAAGTTCGACGCCGACGGCACCATCACCGGCGCCTACCGCACCCTCTCCGGCACCACCCGCAACTGCGCCGGCGGCGCCACTCCGTGGAACACCTGGCTGTCCTGCGAGGAAACCGACTTCGGCTACACCTGGGAAACCGACCCCCGGGGCATCAACCCCGCTGTCCGGCGCGATGCGATGGGCCAGTTCAAGCACGAGGCCGCCGCCTGCGACCCCGACCGCAGGGTCATCTACCAGACCGAAGACCAGTCCGACGGCTGCTTCTACCGGTTCATCCCCACCACCTGGGGCGACCTGTCGGCCGGCGGCACGCTGCAGGTGCTCGTGGAGAACGGCAGCACCCTGTCCTGGGTGAACGTCCCCGACCCCGACGGCAACCCCACCGCCACCCGCAAGCAGGTCTCCGGTGCGAAGCTCTTCAACGGCGGTGAAGGCGCGTTCTACCGCAACGGCACCTGCTACTTCACCACCAAGGGCGACAACCGCGTCTGGGCCTACGACGCGGTGAACAACCAGCTGCACATCGCCTACGACGACAACCTGACCTCGAATCCGCCGCTGACCGGCGTGGACAACATCACCGGTGCCGCCGTCGGCGACCTGTACGTCGCCGAAGACGGCGGCAACATGGAGGTCTGCATCATCACCCCCGACGACGTCGTCGCCCCGTTCCTCCGCATCAACGGCCAGTCGGGCTCCGAGATCGCCGGTGTCGCGTTCAACCCCGCCGGAAACCGCCTGTACTTCTCCTCCCAGCGCGGCGCCACCGGCACCAGCAGCGGCGGTATCACCTACGAAGTCACCGGCCCCTTCCGCACCACCCTCTGATCCCGCCTGATCACCTTCTGGCACGTGGCGGTCGGCGCCGAAACCGCCGACCGCCACACCGGATGTGCGAAGGGCGTCTCCCCGTTGATCGGGGAGACGCCCTTCGCGCTGTCGCGTCAGCTCTTGGCCGCGACCTTCTCGGTTTCGTCCTCAGCGGAGGGTTTGCCGTCGTGGTCGTCGGCGAAGGACTGCTCGTTGAACGGGATTTCGCCCGCGAACACCTGCTTCATCTGGTCCCGGTCGATCTCCTTGGTCCAGGAGCCGATGAGGACCGTGGCCACCGCGTTGCCCGCGAAGTTGGTCAGGGCGCGGGCCTCGGACATGAAGCGGTCGATGCCCACGATCAGGCCGACGCCGTCCAGCAGTTCCGGGCGGTGCGACTGCAGACCGCCGGCCAGGGTCGCCAGGCCCGCGCCGCTGACACCGGCCGCGCCCTTCGAGGCGACCATCATGAACAGCAGCAGGGACACCTGCTCGCCCAGCGACAGCGGGTCGCCCAGGGCGCTGGCGATGAACAGCGACGCCATCGTCAGGTAGATCATGGTGCCGTCGAGGTTGAACGAGTAGCCCGTCGGCACCGTGATGCCCACGACCGGCTTGCTCACGCCGAGGTGCTCCATCTTCGCGATCAGCCGCGGCAGCGCCGCCTCCGACGACGAGGTGGACACGATCAGCAGGAACTCGCGGCCCAGGTAGCGCAGCAGCGAGAAGATGTTGACCCGCGCGAACATCCAGAGGATCGGTCCCAGGACCAGGAAGACGAACAGCAGGCAGGTCGTGTAGAAGCCGACCATGATGATGGCCAGGCCCTTGAGCGCGGCCACGCCGGTTGCGCCGACCACCGCCGCGATCGCGCCGAACGCGCCGATCGGGGCCGCCCACATCACCATCGCCAGCATCTTGAACACCAGTCGCTGGATGTGCTCGATGCCGCGCAGGATCGGGGTGCCCTTGTCGCCCAGCGCCTGCAGCGCGAACCCGGCCAGCAGCGCGACGAGCAGCGTCTGCAGGACCTGGCCCTCGGTCAGCGAGGACACCAGCGTCTTCGGGATGATCCCGAGCAGGAATTCCGTGGTGGTCTGCGTTTCCTCGCTGGCCTGCTCGGCGCCCTGACCGCGCATCTCGTCGGTGATTTGCAGGCCCTCGCCGGGGTGCAGCACGTTGCCGACCGCGAGGCCGATGATCAGGGCGACCACCGACATGATCATGAAGTAGCCGAGGGCGAGACCGCCGACCTTGCCGACCTTCGCGGCCTGCCGGACGCCGCCGACGCCGAGCACGATGGTGCAGAAGATGACCGGCGAGATCATCATCTTGATCAGTTCGACGAAGCCGGTGCCCAGCGGCTTGAGGGCCTTGCCGAGGTCGGGGGCCAGGAACCCGACGGCGATACCGGCCAGCACGGCGACGATCACCGCGATGTAGAGGTAATGCGTCCGGTCCCGGCGACGTGGTGTCGCAGCGTCTTTGCTTGCCACTGTTGCGCTCCTACCTGGACGAGCCGGGTCATACTCGCGGCCACCCGTGGTCCAGGTCACGGTGTGGCCGGGAGAGACTATCTGTGCCCGGCAACACTTTCGTCACGCTTGTGTTCATTCTGTTCACAAATGTGATGCCTCGTCCGGATTCCCGGCGCGGCCGTGCAGGGCGATCTCGGCAGCTCGTCGCACGACGTCGGAGGTCGTACCTGCGATTTCGGCGTGCATGGCGGCATCGATCGCTCCGAGCAGTGCGCCGGTGAGCTCAGCTCGTCGAGTTCGTCGGGGTAGGCGTCGCGGAGGGCGTGCGCGAGCTGCTGCTGCAGGGATGCGTTGCGCAGCAGCGCGCCTGCGCGCAGAGCCGGGACTTCGGCGGATCGCGGCGACTACTACCAGACCGCCGGAGCGCGCTCCGGCATTCGCCAGGCGGAGCCCGATGTCCGGAGAACCTGTCTCCGGTGGTCGTTTTGCGTGGCGGTGCGGGTGGCGGAACTCAGACGCGGCCTGGACTGCGGGTGCCCGACGCAAAAGATCAAGAAACCGGGTCGAAGACAGGCTCCAAAAGGACTCAGGCGCCGCAGGTGGCCGGATTTCCGCAGGTCGAGGGTGATGTAGCCTCCTGGAGTCACACCCCCATTCGTCCACGGGTCCGTCATGCCTACTGCCGATGCGCGCAACTGGTCCGGCCGCGTTCGACCGCAGTGGAGCCTCGCCAGACAGCTGTTCGTGCTCCAGGTCGTCGTGGTGGCCGTCGTGGTGCTCGCCGGCACCGCGCTGGCCTGGTACGACGCGCGGCAGCGCAACGAGGACGCGGCCCGCGACAAGGTCGTGGCGGTGGCCCGCACCCTGGCCGCGCAACCGGACGTCCAACGCGGGCTGGTCGAGCCGAACCCGACCGCGAACCTGCAGCCGCTGGCCGAACGGGTTCGCGCCGACACCGGGGTCGACTTCATCACGATCATGTCCCCGCAGGGCATCCGCTACACCCACCCCGACCCGACGCAGATCGGCCAGCCGTTCCTCGGCCACATCGAGCAGGCCGTCGCCGGGCAGGTGTTCACCGAGATCTTCCCGGGCACGCTCGGGTTCTCGGTCCGAGCCGTGGTGCCGGTCTACGACGACGCGCGTCGGCTGCTCGGGCTGGTCTCCGATGGCATCACGGTGCAGACGATCTCCTTGGAGCTGGAGAAGCGCGTCACCTGGCTGGTGCTGGTCGCCGCGGGCGCGCTGCTGGTCGGCGGGCTGCTGACGTACCTGGTCAGCGCCGGGTTGCGCCGCCACACCCACGGCCTGCGCCCCGCCGAGCTCAGCCGCATGTACGAGTACCACGACGCGATCCTGCACGCGGTGCGCGAAGGCCTGCTTCTGATCGCCCCGGCCGGCCGGGTGACGTTGTGCAACGACGGGGCCGGTCTGCTGCTCGGCTTGGATCCGGTCGCGGTCGAAGGTCGGAAGGTGTCAGAGCTGGGACTGCCGGAATCGCTCGTCGAGACCCTCGGCGCGGGGCGGACGGTGTGCGACGAGGTGCACCTGACCGACGAGCGGGTGCTGCTGGTCAACGTCTCGCAGATCCGCAGCGGCGGCCGCGATCTGGGCACCGTGGTCACCTTCCGGGACCACACCGAGCTGCAGGCGTTGAGCGGGGAGCTGGACTCGATGCGCGGCTTCGCCGAAACGCTGCGCTCGCAGGCCCACGAATCGGCCAACCGCCTGCACGCGGTGGTGTCGCTGATCGAACTCGACCGCGCGGACGAGGCCGTCGCGTTCGCCACCGCCGAGCTGGAGCTCGCCCAGCGGCTCACCGACCGCGTCGTCGGGGCGGTCGGGGAACCCGTGCTGGCCGCGGTGCTGCTGGGCAAGAGCGCTGAAGCCGGGGAACGCGGGGTGGAGGTCGTGCTCACCGACGACACCGAGATCGACGACGTCGACCTGGCGCACGTCGACTCGCGGGACCTGGTGACGATCCTCGGCAACCTGATCGACAACGCGGTGGAAGCCGTGGCGGAGCGCCTGCAGCCGCGCGTGGCGGTGACCGTTCGGTCCACTTCGGACGGTGTGCTGATCCGGGTCGCCGACAACGG
Organism: Saccharopolyspora sp. NPDC002376; assembly: GCF_053593195.1. Taxonomy (NCBI): domain Bacteria; kingdom Bacillati; phylum Actinomycetota; class Actinomycetes; order Pseudonocardiales; family Pseudonocardiaceae; genus Saccharopolyspora; species Saccharopolyspora sp. NPDC002376. Next base: position 87,150 of record NZ_JBSFBZ010000008.1, on the reverse strand, counting down.
GCCGGGCGTGGATCCGCAGAGCGCTCGGCGGCTCTTCGAGCGCGGCTGGTCGACGAAGGATTCGGGCCGCGGTCTCGGGCTCGCGCTGGTCGGGCAGAGCGTGCGCCGCCACCGCGGCAGCATCGAGGTGACCAGCGACGGCGGCGCGGTGTTCACCGTGCGGCTGCCGTCCGGATCGGACGTGGTGCGGTGATCTCGGTGCTGGTGGTGGAGGACGACCCGCTGGTCGGCGAGGCCCACGAGGCCTACGTCAACCGCATCGACGGCTTCGAGGTAGCCGGCCGGGTCCGAACCGGGCAGGCAGCGCTGCGCTTCGTCGAACGCACCCCCGTCGACCTGGTCCTGCTCGACCTGCGCCTGCCCGACATGGACGGCCTGCAGGTGGCGCGAGGCCTGCGCAACGCGGGTAGCACCGCGGACGTGATCGCGGTGACCTCCGTCCGAGAGCTGAAGGTGGTGCGCGCCGCGGTGTCCAGCGGAGTGGTCCAGTACCTGCTGAAACCGTTCACCTTCGCAGGAATGCGGGAAAAGCTGGAGCACTACGCCCGATTCCGGGCAAGCCTCGGCCACGACCGAGAGGTCAGCGGCCAAGGCGAAATCGACCGAGCCTTCGCAACCCTCCGAGGAGTAGACCGCGCAGCCCTCCCAAAGGGAATGAGTGACGAAACCCTGGCATCAGTGGTCTCAGCACTCCGCGCAGCCCCGGAAGGCGCCCCAGCAGGCACGGTAGGCGAAGCCGCTGGAGTCTCCCGAGTGACGGCCCGCCGCTACCTCGAATACCTGGTGAACAACGGCATGGCAGAACGCCGCCCCCAATACGGCGGCGTAGGCCGCCCAGAAATGACCTACCGCTGGACAGGCGAAGCCTGACACCCACTGTTCAAGCGGTGGTGACGGCCGTCGATTTTTCCTGGAACTGGCTCCCTCCCGACCGCAGGCTCCGTCGAGAACGCGGCCAGTATTAGGAAAGATCGCCTCGCCCCAGGTGACCACCTACCGCTTTGAACCCGAAGCAACCCCGTCCCCAACGGCACCTCTCATCGCACAGCCCGCCCGGGCTGTCACCCGCGGTCCGCGGTCGGCCGAAGAAGCGGCGCCCCCGGCCCGAGCTCCGCGAGCTTGTCGTCGGCGTTGTGCAAGGTGCAGGTCCGCAGCGACAAACAACCACACCCGATGCACCCGGTCAGCCGATCGCGAAGCCGCTGCAACCCGTCGATCCGCGCGTCCAGCTCGTCCCGCCACCGCCGAGACAGCCGCGCCCAGTCCGCCTTGGTCGGCGCGTGGTCGTCGGGCAGCGTGGCGAGCGCTTCGGCGATCTGCTCCAGGCTCAGGCCAACGCGTTGCGCAGAACGGATGAACGCCAGCCGGCGCAGCACCGACCGGTCGTAGCGACGCTGGTTGCCGGTGGTCCGGGTGCTGGAGATCAGCCCGCGGTCCTCGTAGAAGCGCAGGGCGGTCTGCGCGACTCCGCTCCGGTGGGCGACTTCGCCGATGGTGAGCAGTTTCGGAAGCTTCGACACGCCCGCCAGGCTAACCCGAAACACTTCGAGCATGCTCGAGGTTTTCCCGAAATCGGGTCTTGACCTCCAGTTCGCTCGAAGTTCCACCCTGGCTGCATGACGATCACCACGACGTACGGCTACGCCGATCTCCGGCCGCTGATGAGCGCGATGACCGGCGACGAGAAGCACTCGGCCGCCGCGACCTCCACACTCGACGTCCTGTGGGTGCTCTACGACCAGGTCCTGTCGGTCGACCCGCAGCGCCTCGACGACCCCGAACGCGACCGCTTCCTGCTGTCCAAGGGCCACGGCCCGATGGCCTTCTACGCGGTGCTGGCCGCCAAGGGCTTCCTGGATCCCGCCGAGCTGCCCGGCTTCGGCCAGTTCGACTCCAGACTCGGCTTCCACCCCGACCGCGTGCTGGCTCCCGGTGTGGAGATCGGCAGCGGCTCCCTCGGACACGGCCTGCCGCTCGGCCTCGGCGTCACGCTGGGCCTGCGCGCTCAAGGGCACGACCGGCCACGAGTCGTCGTCCTCGTCGGCGATGCCGAACTCGACGAGGGCAGCAACCACGAGGCCATCCAGGTCGCCGGGCGGTGGGGACTGGAGCAGCTGACCACCGTGGTGGTGGACAACAGCTCCTCCAGCACCGGCTGGCCCGGCGGCATCGCCGACCGCTTCGCCCGCGAGGGCTGGGCCGCGCGCACCGTCAACGGCCGCGACCACGGCGAACTCCGCCGCGCCCTCACCGACACCCACCCGGACCGCCCGCTCGCGGTGGTCGCCGAAGTCGAACCCAAGGAGCTGTGATGACCGCCCCGACGATCGCCGCCACCATGCGCGACCAGTTCGCCCAGACCGTCGGCGAAGCGCTCGACGCCGACCCGCGAGTGGCCGTCGTGCTGGCCGAGATCTCCGCGGACCGCTTCACCGAAGCCGCGCAGCGCCATCCGCGCCGGGTGCTCAACGTCGGCATCCGCGAGCAGGCCATGGTCGGCGTGGCCGGCGGGCTGGCGCTGACCGGACTGCGGCCGGTGGTCCACTCGATCACGCCGTTCGCGGTGGAGCGACCCTTCGAACAGCTCAAGCTCGACCTCAGCCACCAGGGCGTCGGCGCGATCGTGGTCAGCACCGGCGCCTCCTACGACTACCCGACGGCGGGGCGCACGCACATGGCGCCCGGCGACGTCGCGCTGATCGACACGCTGCCCGGCTGGACCGTGCACGTCCCCGGCCACCCGGCCGAGGTCGACGCACTGCTGCGCTCGGCGCTGCCCGGCGACGACCCCGTCTACCTGCGGCTTTCCGAACGGGTCAACGCCGAGCCGCTGGTGACGGGTCCGGGCTGGCGGACGGTCCGCAGCGGCAGCAGGGGAGTGGTGCTGGCCGTTGGACCGATGCTCGACCCGGTGCTGACCGCCACCGCCGCGCTGGACGTGACCGTGCTGTACACGGCCACGGTCCGGCCGTTCGACGCCGCCGGACTCCGCGAAGCGGTGGGCGCGGCGGGCCCCGAGGTGGTGCTGGTGGAGCCGTACCTGCGCGGAACCTCGACGCACGAGGTCAACGACGCGCTGGCCGACATCCCGCACCGGTCGCTGGCCCTGGGCGTCCGCCGCGATCAGGAGTTGCGCGCGTACGGAACCGCCGAGGAGCACGAGTCCGCGCACGGCTTGGGGCCGACCGCGATCGCCGCGTCGATCCGCGACTTCCTGGACGGAGGCCGATGACCTTCACCGACAGCGAGGTCGAGTACTTGGAGAGCCAGACGCTGGGGCGGCTGTGCACGCTCGGACCGGAAGGGCAGCCGCAGGCGCGACCGGTCTGGGTGCGCCTCGGGCCGGACGGGACGATCGACATCGTCAGCTGGTCCAACACGACCTCGCAGAAGTGGCGGAACGTCAAGCGGGATCCACGGGTCTCGTTCGTCGTCGACGACATGGACGGGAAGTGGGGAGCGCGCGGCATCGAGATCCGCGGGGCGGCCGAGGCGCTGCTCGGGGTCGGGTCGACCGAAGACGGGTTGAGCGGCGATGTCATCCGCATCCGCCCGGAGCGCGTCCTCGCGTGGGGCATCGACGTGGAACGCCTCGAAGCCCGCAACGTGGGGTGACCGCCTGCGCCGGTAGCCTGGGGCCGTGGCACGAGTCGTCATCTTGGACTACGGATCAGGCAACCTCCGCTCCGCCGAACGCGCGCTAGAGCGCGTCGGCGCCGACGTCGAGGTGACCGCCGACCATCGTGCCGCGATGGAGGCCGACGGCCTGGTGGTCCCCGGCGTCGGGGCGTTCGCGGCCTGCATGGAAGGCCTGCTGGAGGTCGGCGGCGACAAGATCATCGATCACCGGCTGGCCGGTGACCGTCCGGTGCTGGGCATCTGCGTCGGCATGCAGGTGCTCTTCGACGAGGGCGTCGAGCACGGCATGCAGGCCAACGGCTGCGGCCAGTGGCCGGGCACCGTCGAGCGGCTGCACGCCGATGTCCTGCCGCACATGGGCTGGAACGAGGTCGACGCCCCGGAGGGCAGTGCGCTGTTCGCCGGGATGGAGCCGGGCACCCGCTTCTACTTCGTGCACTCCTACGGCATGCGCCGCTGGGAGCTGGATCCGTCGGACTCGATCGCGCCGCCGCTGGTGACCTGGGCCGAGCACGGCGAGCGGTTCGTCGCCGCGGTGGAGAACGGCCCGCTGACGGCGACCCAGTTCCACCCGGAGAAGTCCGGCGAGGCGGGCGCTCAGCTGCTGCGCAACTGGCTGGGCACCCTGTGACGCGCCGCTCCGGCATGATGAGCCAGCGCACGATCCGGCTGATCGCCATCGTCCTAGCGGTCGGCCTGGTCTCCGGCATGGGAGCCCCCTACCTGATCCAAGCCGGCTTCCCCCTCTGGACGGTCCTGCTCCTCGTCGTGATCGTCCTGGCAATCCCGGTCACTGCAGTCCTCTACGCGGAACGCTCCCGCCGCTGAGCCGTCCTGGGGGGTGTCAATTTCGCGAGAAATTGGGCCAGCCCTTCGCCCGACCACCGCCCCTCAAGGTGGCGCTACGCGCCGCTGTCATTTACACCCGGGTGAACGTCAATTTCTCGCGAAATTGACCAACTCAGGCGTGCCGGCGGGTCGCTCGGGTGGGGGAAGGGGTGCCAATTTCTCGCGAAATTGGCAGGGCCTCGGGTGACGTCGGGGTGCGTTGGGTTGGGCTGGGTCGTGGGTGGTCGGGGCGCTGCCAGTAGGGTTGGGGCGTGAGCTTCACCTTGCTTCCCGCAGTTGACGTTGCCGACGGGCAGGCAGTCCGCCTAGTGCAGGGCGCCGCCGGTTCCGAGACCTCCTACGGTGACCCGTTGGAGGCCGCGCTGACGTGGCAGCGCGCGGGGGCGGAGTGGATCCATCTGGTCGACCTGGACGCCGCGTTCGGCCGCGGCTCGAACCGCGAGCTGCTCGCCGAGGTGACCGGCAAGCTCGACGTGCAGGTGGAGCTGTCCGGTGGCATCCGCGACGACGCCTCGCTGGAGGCCGCGCTGGCCACCGGCTGCGCGCGGGTCAACCTCGGCACCGCCGCGCTGGAGAACCCGGAGTGGGCGGACCGCGTGGTCGCCGAGTACGGCGAGCGGGTCGCGGTCGGCCTGGACGTGCGGATCACCGAGCAGGGCCACCGGCTGGCCGCCCGCGGCTGGACCAAGGACGGCGGCGACCTCTGGGAGGTGCTGGCGCGCCTGGACGCGGCTGGCTGCCGCCGCTACGTGGTCACCGACGTGAGCAAGGACGGCACCCTGCAGGGCCCGAACACCGAGCTGCTGCGCGAGGTCTGCTCCCGCACTGACGCCCCGGTGATCGCCTCCGGCGGTGTGTCCAGTGTGGACGATCTGGTGGAGCTGTCGAAGCTCGCCCCGGTCGGCCTGGAGGGCTCCATCGTCGGAAAGGCGCTGTACGCCCAGAACTTCACCCTCGAAGACGCCCTGGCGGCCGTCCGCTGACCCAGCGGTCGGATCCGGCTCGGGCGTACTTGCCCGGCGGGATGCCCAGGATCCGCTTGAAGTGCCGGGCGAGGTGGGACTGGTCGTAGAACCCCGCCTCGGTCGCCACCTCGCCAGGTGGCCGTCCTTCGAGGAGCATGCGGCGGGCGAGGTCGACGCGCCGCGACGTCACGTACTGGTGCGGTGCGATGCCGAACGCCGTGCTGAAGGCCCGCACGAGATGCGCGGGATGGGCGTGGAGCATCTGCGCCGTCTCCGCCAACGTGGTGCCTTCCAGCAACCGTGAGTCGAGCACGTCGCGCAGGTCTCCAGCGATGCCACGGTCAGATGCCGTGACGACGGCCAGCTTCGGTCGCAGGTGCTCGCGCAGACGCTGGCTGATGAGGGCGAGTCTGCTCTCTGCCTCGAACTCGTCTCCCCGGTTGGCCAGAGCGGCGTGCAGCTGCCCGATGCTCTTGCGCAGCAGGGGATCGGTGAAGTCCGGGTCGTCGACGGCCGCTCCGATGAAGCTCTCGTCCAGCTGCGTCGTGTCGAGGTAGAGCACGCGCTTGCGGAAGCCGTTCGGGGTGGCGGGCGAGCCGTTGTGCGGGACCTGCGGCGGCAGCAGGCTGACGGTGTCGTCCGGGGTGCCGCGCTCGTGGCGGTCCAGGTCGTAGCGGACCGCGCCGTCGTCGACGATCAGCAGCGTCCACGCGTCGTGGACGTGCATCGGGTACGCGTGCTCGGTGAGATGGGCGTGCAAGACCTCCGTGACGCCCGGAACCGACGGCCGCCAAGCAGAGATCTCCTGCTGGTGCGCCATGCAAAGAACGTACAAGACGGCGGCGGCGTGCACGGCGCAGTCTCGGAGCATGGAAACATCGCCTGCCCCGATCCGCTTCGACAACAAGATCGCCGTTCTGCTGCGCGAAGACCTCGAACCCTGGCAGCGGCTGAACGTGACGGCCTTCCTCGTCAGCGGGCTCGGCACGGCGGAACCCGAGGTGATCGGCGAGCCGTACGCGGACGCCGACGACGTCGAGTACCTGCCGATGTTCCGCCAGCCCGTGCTGGTCTTCGAAGGCGCGAAGGAGCTGCTGACCACCGCGCACACCCGGGCGCTGTCCCGCTCGCTGCGCACCGCGGTGTTCACCGCTGACCTGTTCAGCACGGGCAACGACCGGGACAACCGCGCAGCCGTGCGCGCGGTGGGCACCGACGCGCTCGACCTGGTCGGGATCGCCGTGCACGGGCCGCGCAACGGGGTGGACAAGGTCCTCAAGGGGGCGCGGATGCATCACTGACGGCGCCCGTCCACAGTGCCGCGCGGCCGTGTCTCTACCCTGGAGGCATGGCCGTTGCGGTGCGTGTGATCCCCTGCTTGGACGTCGATCAGGGGCGGGTCGTCAAAGGTGTCAACTTCACCGATCTCCGGGATGCGGGCGACCCCGTCGAGCTCGCCCGCGCTTACGACGCGGAGGGCGCTGACGAGCTGACCTTCCTGGACGTCACGGCTTCCTCCGGTGATCGGGAGACCACCTTCGACGTGGTCCGCCAGACCGCCGAGCAGGTGTTCATCCCGCTGACCGTCGGTGGCGGCGTGCGCAGCACCGAGGACATCAACCGGCTGCTGCGCGCCGGCGCGGACAAGGTCAGCCTGAACACCGCTGCGATCGCCCGTCCCGAGCTGCTCAGCGAGGCCTCACAGCGCTTCGGCGCCCAGTGCGTGGTGCTGTCGGTGGATGCACGCCGGGTGCCCGAGGGCGAGCAGCCGACGGCGTCCGGATACGAGGTCACGACGCACGGCGGTCGGCGCGGCACCGGGATCTGCGCGGTCGAGTGGGCGGCGAAGGGCCAGCAGCTGGGCGTCGGCGAGATCCTGCTGAACTCGATGGACGCCGACGGCACCAAGGCCGGGTTCGATCTGGAGATGATCCGCGCGGTGCGGGCGGTCGTGGACGTGCCGCTGATCGCCAGCGGCGGCGCCGGAGCGGTCGAGCACTTCGCGCCCGCCGTGCACGCGGGAGCGGACGCGGTGTTGGCCGCCAGCGTGTTCCACTTCGGGCAGCTGCGGATCGGCGAGGTCAAGGACGCCATGCGGGCGGAAGGGATCACTGTTCGATGAGCGGTCTGGACCCGGCGATCGCGGCTCGTCTCAAGCGCAACGCCGAAGGGCTGGTCCCGGCGATCGCGCAGCAGCGCGGCACCGGCGAGGTGCTGATGATGGCGTGGATGGACGACGAGGCGCTGCACCGCACCCTCACCACCCGCCGCGCCACCTACTACTCCCGCAGCCGCCAGCAGTACTGGGTCAAGGGTGAGACCTCCGGCCACACCCAGCAGGTGCACGACGTCCGCCTGGACTGCGACGGCGACACGATCCTCCTGGTCGTCGACCAGGAAGGCGCGGCCTGCCACACCGGCGACCGAACCTGCTTCGACGCCGACGCCCTCCTCCCCCCCGAGTCCTGAGCCCGATCAGAGGTTTCCAAATTTAGGGAAATTCGGAATCCCCGGTGATTCCGGTTTTAGGGAAATTCGGGATCCGGTCAGCGGTCGGTGGGGCCGAGGTCGCCGGTGAGGTAGCGCTGGAGGTTGGGGCCGACCGCGGCGACCACCGTGTCGTGGTCGGCCGACGCCAGGGGTTCCAGGTGGACCACGTAGCGGGCCATGCCCAGGCCGACGATCTGCGATCCGGCCAGCGAGGCGCGCAGCTCCGGGCGATCCACCCCGAGCGCCTTGACCAGCTGGTTGAACATGACGTTCTGGATGAAGTCGCGCAGCATCGACACCGCGCTCTCGTTGGCGGAGATGCTGCGCACCAGGGCGGCGAACTGACCGCCCTCCGCGTTGTCCCACACCGTCAGGAACCGCCGCAGCAGCCGCTCGGCGAGCTCCTCGCGGTCACCGGCCAGCAGTTCCGGCACCACTTCGTCCGGGTTGACCGGGATCTGCACCGCTGCGGAGAACAGCCCCGCCTTGCCGCCGAACCAGTGGTTGACCATTGCCGGGTCGACTCCGGCCTGCGCCGCGATGGCGCGCACCGTGGCCGCGTCGTAGCCCTGCTCGGTGAACACCTCGCGCGCAGCCGCCAACAGCGCGGCTTTGGTGTCCTCGCCGCTGGGGCGCCGCCCGCGCCGCTTCGGCTCGGTGCCGTTCGTTGCACTGCTCACCCGTTCATCCTGGCCGCCTCGGCGGGCCGGGGGCAAAGCGGCCCGGAGGGCGCGCGCGGCGGGAAACGGGTGCGCGGCACAATGACGACATGGTCGGCGACGGTGATATCGGCTCAATCAGTCCCGGACGCGAGGAGTTCCGCGCTCTCGCGGCGGACCGCCGGGTCATCCCGGTGGTGCGACGGCTGCTCGCGGACGACGAGACTCCGCTCGGGGTGTACCGCAAGCTCGCCGGGGACCGCCCCGGGACGTTCCTGTTCGAATCCGCGGAGAACGGGCGTTCCTGGTCGCGATGGTCCTTCGTCGGCGCCCGCAGCGCCGCCGCGCTGACCGTCCGAGACGGAGAAGCGCACTGGACGGGCACCCCGCCCGTCGGCCTGCCCGACGGCGGCGACCCGTTGCAGGCGCTTCGCGAGACCGTCCGGCTGCTGCAGACCGATCCGCTGCCGGGCCTGCCGCCGCTGACCGGTGGCATGGTCGGCTACCTCGGCTACGACTCGGTGCGCCGCCTGGAGCGGCTGCCCGACCTCACCGAGGACGATCTGCAGATCCCCGAGCTGGTCATGCTGCTGGCCACCGACCTGGCGGCGCTGGACCACCACGAGGGCACGATCACCCTGATCGCCAATGCGGTGAACTGGGACGACAGCCCGGAGCGGGTGGACGCGGCCTACGACGACGCGGTGCGCCGGCTCGACGAGATGGCCGAGCAGCTGTGCACCCCGTCGGAGCCGACGGTGGCCGCTTTCTCCCGGCCCAGCCCGCAGTTCGTCCGCCGCCGCCAGCCCGAGGAACACTACGAGGCGGTGGAGAAGGCCAAGGAAGCGATCCGGGCCGGCGAGGCGTTCCAGGTCGTGGTCTCCCAGCGCTTCGAGATGGACACCTCCGCCGACGCGCTGGACATCTACCGCGTCCTGCGCACCACCAACCCCAGCCCGTACATGTACCTGCTGCGGTTGGAGGCGCCGGACGGTGGCACCCCGTTCGACATCGTCGGCTCCAGCCCGGAGTCGCTGGTGACGGTGCGCGACGGGCAGGCGACCACGCACCCGATCGCCGGGACCCGCTGGCGCGGCGCGGACGAGGACGAGGACTCGGCGCTGGAGAAGGAGCTGCTCAACGACGACAAGGAGCGCGCCGAGCACCTGATGCTCGTCGACCTCGGCCGCAACGACCTGGGCCGGGTCTGCAAGCCGGGTTCGGTGCACGTCGTCGACTTCTTCCGCATCGAGCGCTACAGCCACGTCATGCACATCGTGTCGACGGTGACCGGGCAGCTCGCCGACGACAAGACTGCCTTCGACGCGGTCGCGGCCTGCTTCCCGGCGGGCACCCTGTCCGGTGCGCCCAAGCCGCGCGCGCTGGAGCTGATCGAGGAGCTGGAACCGACGCGGCGCGCCCAGTACGGCGGCGTCGTCGGGTACCTGGACTTCGCCGGGGACGCCGACACCGCGATCGCGATCCGCACCGCGCTGGTCCGCGACGGCCGGGCCTACGTGCAGGCCGGTGGCGGGATCGTGGCCGATTCGAACCCGGTCGCGGAGGACCAGGAGTGCCTGAACAAGGCGCGCGCGGTGCTGAACGCGATCGCGACGGCGGAGACGTTGGCCCGCCCGCGCGGCGAGCAGGTGACGGAGGAGCGGGTTGACCACCGAGCCGGGATCTGAGCCGAAGCCGCGCTCCAAGGGACTCCTGTGGCTGGTCGTGCTGCTGGCGCTGGCCGCCGCCGGGGCGTTGTGGGGTGCCAGCGCGCTGAACTGGGCCGAGCAGCTGTTCCGCAGCCCGTTCGGCACCGAGGTCCCGGTTCGGCTCGCGGGCGCGGACCTGCGCCCGGAGCTGGTCCCGATGGCGCTGGCCTCGCTGACCGCCGTGGCGGCGGTGCTGGCCACCGGTGGCTGGCTGCGTCGCCTGGTGGGCGTGCTGGTGGTCGTCGCGGGTGCCGCGCTGGCCTGGCGGTCGGTGCAGGCGTTCACCTCGGGCTTGTCGGTGCAGAGCGCGCCGGAGGCGCCGCCGGGCAGCAGTCCCGTCGGTGCCATCACCACGCAGCCGTACGGGCCGCTGCTGGTGCTGCTCGCCGCGGTCCTGCTGCTGCTCGCCGGGTTGTTGGTCGTGCTCCGGGCCGGGAGAATGCCGGCGATGGGTGCGAAGTACTCGGCGCCGAGCGCGGCGAAGCAGAAATCCCACGATCCGGACAGGCAGATGTGGCAGGACCTGGACGCCGGTCGCGATCCGACTGACGACCAAGACCGGTGAATTGAATTCGAGTTTCCTTCGCAAGGCCGGAAAACCCAGTTCGGCACGGTTCCGAATGGACGAGTCCCCTGCGCGCAAGGGCCGAAGGTCCTTGCTGCGCTGGGACGTTCCGGACACCCCTTGGTGGGCCGGGGCCCGGGCGAGGTTTAGCATCGGCCATGCGACGGCACGGCGGGAAGGGGAGTGTCGTGATCGAGCGCAATGAGTTCATCTGCGCATGCAACTCGCGGATCAGGGACTTGCGGGTGGCTGTTCGGGGCAGGGCCGGCGAGGTGTTCGTGTGACCGTTCTGGAATCCATCATCGAAGGCGTTCGCGAAGATCTGGCAGTTCGCGAATCCGCGATTCCGTTCGACGAGATCAAGCAGCTGTCCGCGGCGGCTCCACCGCCGCACGACGTGCTCGCGGCGCTGCGGGCGCCCGGCGTGGGCGTCATCGCGGAGGTCAAGCGGCGCAGCCCGTCCAAGGGCGAGCTGGCCGAGATCGGCGAGCCGGCCGAGCTGGCCGCCGACTACGCAGCCGCTGGTGCGCGAGTGATCAGCGTCCTCACCGAGGAGCGCCGCTTCGGCGGTTCGCTCGCCGATTTCGACGCGGTGCGGGCGAAGGTGGTCAACACCCCGCTGCTGCGCAAGGACTTCATCGTCAGCCCGTACCAGGTGCACGAGGCCCGTGCGCACGGCGCGGACATGGTGCTGCTGATCGTCTCGGCGCTCGAGCAGAACGCGCTGGAAGCTCTGCTCGACCGGGTCGAATCGCTGGGCATGACGGCGCTGGTCGAGGTGCACACCGCCGAGGAGGCCGACCGGGCGCTGGAGGCGGGTGCGAAAGTCATTGGCATCAACGCCCGCAACCTGCATACGCTCGAGGTGGACCGCGACGTGTTCGGCCGGATCGCGCCGGGGCTGCCGCAGCACATCGTCAAGATCGCCGAATCCGGCGTGCGCGGGCCCAGCGACCTGATGGCCTACGCGGGCTCGGGTGCGGACGCGGTGCTGGTCGGCGAGGGTTTGGTAACCAGCGACAATCCCAAGACGGCCGTCACCCAGCTGGTGACCGCCGGGTCGCACCCGGCATGCCCGCGGCCGAGCCGCTGACGGGCAGCGCGGGGTCGGCGAAGCACAGGAGGTAAGGCAATGACCGTGGGGGCGGACACCGCGCGCGCACACCGCCAGGGCAAGCCCGTTCCGGACGGGCACGACCCGGACGAGCGCGGGCACTTCGGGGACTACGGCGGCCGGTTCATGCCGGAAGCGCTGATCGCGGCGCAGGACGAGCTCGCGGCCGAGTACGCCAAGGCGCAGCGCGACCCGGAGTACCTGGCCGAGCTCGACGACCTGCTGCGCAACTACGCCGGTCGCCCGTCGCTGCTGACCGAGGCCAAGCGCTTCGCCGAGCACGCGGGCGGCGCGCGGATCCTGCTCAAGCGGGAGGACCTCAACCACACCGGCTCGCACAAGATCAACAACGTGCTGGGGCAGGCGCTGCTCGTCAAGCGGATGGGCAAGCGCCGGGTCATCGCCGAGACCGGCGCCGGGCAGCACGGCGTGGCCACCGCCACCGCCTGCGCGCTGCTCGGCCTCGACTGCGTGATCTACATGGGCAAGGTCGACACCGAGCGGCAGGCCCTCAACGTGGCGCGAATGCGGCTGCTGGGCGCGGAGGTCATCCCGGTCAACACCGGCTCGGCGACTCTCAAGGACGCCATCAACGAGGCGCTGCGGGACTGGGTCGCCAACGTCGACCACACGCACTACCTGCTGGGCACCGCCGCGGGCGCGCACCCGTTCCCGATGATGGTCCGCAACTTCCACCGGGTCATCGGCGACGAGGCCCGCGAGCAGGTGCTGGAGATGACCGGTCGGCTGCCCGACGCGGTCGTGGCCTGCGTCGGCGGCGGGTCCAACGCGATCGGCATCTTCCACGGCTTCATCGACGACCCCGACGTGCGGTTGGTCGGCTTCGAACCGGCCGGGCACGGCATCGAATCCGGCGAGCACGGCGCGACCCTCGGCGAGGGCACGCCCGGCACGCTGCACGGCGCCCGCTCCTACCTGCTGCAGGACGACGACGGGCAGATCGTCGAGGCCTACTCGATCTCGGCCGGGCTGGACTACCCCGGCGTCGGGCCGGAGCACTCGTACCTGAAGGACAGCGGCCGCGCCGAGTACCGGTCGGTGACCGACGACGAGGCCATGCAGGCGTTCAAGCTGCTGTCGCGCACCGAGGGCATCATCCCGGCCATCGAGTCCGCGCACGCGCTGGCCGGGGCGCTGGATCTCGGCAACGAGCTCGGCCCGGACGCGATCATCGTGGTCAACCTCTCCGGGCGGGGCGACAAGGACATGGACACTGCGGCGAAGTACTTCGGTCTCGTCGACGAGGCTCAGGAGGGTGCGCGGTGAGCCTGCGCGAGGTTTTCCAGGGTTGCCGCGAGGAGCAGCGCGCCGCGCTGATCGGCTACCTGCCCGCCGGATACCCGACGGTGCCGGAGTCCAAGGACCTGTTCCGGGCGATGCTGACCGGCACCGACGGCTCGGCAGGCTGCGACATCGTCGAGGTCGGCATCCCGTTCTCCGACCCGGTGATGGACGGCCCGACCATCCAGGCGGCCAGTGACAAGGCGCTGCGCGCGGGCTTCCGGCTGCGCGACGTCTTCGACATCGTGTCCTCGATCGCCGAGGCCGGTGGGAACGCCGTGGTGATGACCTACTGGAACCCGGTGCACCACTACGGCGTGAACGCCTTCGCCCGCGACCTCAAGGCCGCAGGCGGGCTCGGCGTGATCACCCCGGACCTGATCCCGGACGAGGGCGAGGACTGGATCGCCGCGACCGACGAGCACGGCTTGGACCGGATCTTCCTGGTCGCCCCGTCCTCCACGGAGGAGCGGCTGGCCCTGACCGCGAAGGCCACCAGCGGTTTCGTCTACGCGACGTCGGTGATGGGCGTGACCGGTGCCCGCTCGAGCGTCGGCTCGGCGGCAGCGGGCCTGGTCCAGCGCACCCGCGCGCACACCGACCTGCCGATCGGCGTCGGCCTCGGCGTCCGCTCCGGTGAGCAGGCGGCGGAGGTCGCATCCTTCGCGGACGGCGTCATCGTCGGCTCGGCCTTCGTGACCCGGGTCGAGCAGGACGGCGTCGAAGGCGTCCGGGAGCTGACCGCGGAACTCGCCCGAGGCGTCCGCAGCCGCTGATCCGGGAACGGCCTGTTCACTCCACCTTTTGGTGTGAACGGACCGTTTGCCTCGTCTTGCGGGGCGGACGGTCCGTTCGCGCTTTTGGGCGAAATGGTTGATCCGTTCGCGTCAACGGGCGGGACGAGTTCTCCGTTCGCCCCAACGGGTCTTTGGGGGGTGCGAGCTCCGGCGCGGGGCGACCGATACCGTTAGCGCTGTGAATGCCCCGGTTGCCGCCACGGCGAATTCGTTCTTGGCCACCATTCCGAGCCCGCCGCAAGGGGTTTGGTACATCGGCCCGATTCCGCTGCGCGCGTACGCGCTGTGCATCATCGCGGGCATCATCGCCGCGGTCTGGATCGGCAGCCGCCGCTGGGTGGCACGAGGTGGGGCCGAAGGCACCGTCATCGACATCGCGGTGTTCGCGGTGCCGTTCGGCCTGGTCGGCGGTCGGCTGTACCACGTGGCCACGGACTGGCACAAGTACTTCGGCCCGGGCCGCAACCCGCTGGACGCGCTCAAGGTCTGGGAAGGCGGCCTGGGCATCTGGGGCGCCGTCGCGCTCGGTGCCGTGGGCGCCTGGATCGGCTGCCGCCGGCGGGGCGTCCCGCTGGCCGCGTTCGCCGACGCCGTCGCGCCCGGCATCATCCTGGCGCAGGCCATCGGCCGCCTCGGCAACTGGTTCAACCAGGAGCTCTACGGCGCGCCGACGACCCTGCCGTGGGGCCTGGAGATCTACCGCCGCGTCGACCCGGCCACCGGCCTCAACGACCCGATCGGCGGCGTGGCCCTGGACCACACCCCGATCACCGTCGTGCACCCGACGTTCCTCTACGAACTGGTCTGGAACCTGCTGATCTTCCTGTTGATCATCTGGGCGGACCGCAAGTTCCGGATGGGCCGCGGCCGGGTGTTCGCGCTCTACGTCGCGGGCTACACCCTCGGTCGGCTGTGGATCGAGATGATGCGCACCGACGAGGCCACCCTGATCTTCGGGATCCGCATCAACATCTTCACCTCCCTGATCGTCTTCGCCGGCGCGGTCCTGTACCTGGTGCTGGTGCACGGCAAGCGCGAGGACCCCGAGCTGCTGAAGGGCAAGCCGGAGCCGGGCGCAGCCCCGGCGGAGGCTTCGGAGCCATCGGAACCTGCGGAGCCGGAGGCGGAGAAGGCGCCGGAGGCGACTGAGCCCGAGCCGGAGGCGACCGAGGCGAAAGCCGAGGACGCTGAAGACGACTCGCAGGCGCGGAGCGCCGAGAGCGCGAAGAGCGAGAAGGACTGACGCTACGGAGCGCCGAGCGAGTGGGAGAGCCGCGAAGCGGCGTCGACCACCGCCGTCGCGGCGCGGGCGAGGTGGTCCGGCGGTAGCCGGAAGACCGGGGCGGAGACGTTGAGCGCAGCGACCGTCGTGCCGCGGAAGTCGCGGACCGGGGCCGCGACGGCGACCAGGCCCGGTTCCGACTCTTCGACGGCGGCGCTGTAGCCCGCGTCCTGCTCGGCGCGCAGGCGTTCTCGCACTTCCTCCGCCGTCCGGGGCGCCCGTTCGGTGCCGGGGAGCCTGTCCGGTTGGGCGGTCAGCAGCGCGTCGAGCTCGTCGCTCGGGCGCCCGTACAGCAGGGCTCGGCCGCTCGCCGTGCAGTTGAGCGGGGAGAGTCGGCCGATCCATTCGTTGGCCTGGAGCGCCCGTCCCGGGCGTTCGGCCAGCACCGTCACAGCGGCGTTGCCGCTGAGAACCGTCAAGTACGCCGCTTCGCCGGTGGTGCGCATCAGGCCACGCGCCACCGGCGCTGCTTGTTGCAGCAGGCGGCTGTCGCTGGCCGCGCCGGCGAGGGCGAAGAGCTGCCAGCCCAGGCGGTACTCCAGCGTTTCCGGGTCGCGTTCGACGAAGCCGCCTTCGGCCAGCACCTTCAGCGTGCGCGATACCTGCGTCTTCTCCTTGCCCAGTGCTACCGCGACCGACTGCACTCGCAGCGGTCCGGATCCGAGTGTCCGCAGCACGTCCAGAGCTCGCTGGACGCTGCTCAAGCTATCGGTGGTCACCAGCTCATATTCGCGGATCAGTGCGCATGGAGCAACTTATGTTGCCTTATGTGCTCCTGATTTCTACGGTCGAGTTCCATGTGTGGAATTGCCGCCTTGCACCATCCGACGTCCGTCCTGACCGCAGCGGGGGAGTCGATGCTCGACGCGATCGCGCACCGCGGCCCCGACGACACCGATCAGCGGGAGGTCGGCGGGCACGCGTGGCTCGGGCACGTCCGGCTGTCGATCGTCGACCTCGACGGCGGGCGCCAGCCGCTCAGCGGACCGAACGGCTGGACTCTGGTCTGCAACGGGGAGATCTACAACCACGCGCAGCTGCGCGACGACCTCGGCGAGCAGGACTACCGCACCTCGTCGGACAGCGAGTCGGCGTTGGTGCTCCTAGCGCGGTTCGGCCCCACGGCGCTGGACCGGTTGCAGGGCATGTGGGCGCTGTGCGCAGCCACGCCGGACGGTCGGTTCGTCGCTGGCCGCGACCGGCTGGGCATCAAGCCGCTGTACTGGGCCGAGGTTGGCGGAACCCGCTACTTCGCCTCCGAGCTGCGCGCGTTCCCGGTCGACGTGCAGGCAGCCGTCGAGACCTTCCCGCCCGGCTGCTTCTGGACGCCGGAGACCGGGCTCGTCCGGTTCGCCGAACCCGTGCCGGAACCGGTCGGGCTGCCGGACTGGGCCGGGATGTCCGCCGAGATCGCGGAGAAGGCCACCCGCGAGGTGCTGATCGACTCCGTCCGGCGGCACCTGATGGCCGACGTCGAGGTCGGGGTGTTCCTCTCCGGCGGACTGGACTCCAGCATCGTCGCCGCGATCGCCGCAGCGGAATGCGCTGACGCCGGGCAGCGGCTGAAGACGTTCGCGGTCGGCACCGCCGACTCGCCGGACCTGCTGGCCGCCCGCGCCGCCGCGGAACACCTCGGGACCGAGCACCACGAGGTGGTCTTCGACGCCGAGCAGGCGATCGCCGCGCTCGACGACGTCGTGCAGTCCGTGGAGTCCTTTGACGCGAGCCTGATCCGCAGCGCGGTGCCCAACTGGTTCCTGTCCGAACTGGCCGCCCGCCACGTCAAGGTGGTGCTGACCGGGGAAGGTGCGGACGAGCTGTTTGCCGGATACGGCTATTACCACCGAAAGCACGCTGACGACCTGCAGGACGAACTCGCCCGCTCCCTCGGCGAGCTGCACGGGCTCAACCTGCAGCGCTGCGATCGCGTCACCATGGCCCACGCTCTGGAAGCCCGCGTCCCGTTCCTCGACGCCGACGTCATCGCGCACGCCATGTCGCTGCCGGAGGAGCTGAAAGCGCTCGAGGACGGCGTGGAGAAGGCGCACCTGCGCCGCGCGTTCACCGGTTGGCTGCCCGACGAGCTGCTGTGGCGGCGCAAGGTCCAGTTCGGCACCGGCAGCGGCGCCCAGGACTTGCTCACCCCGCACTGGGAATCCCGCGTCACCGACGCGGAACTCAAGTTCACCCACGCACCCGTGCGCACCAAAGAAGAACTCGCGTACTACCGCGTCTTCCGCGCCGCACTCCCGGACATCCGTCCAGAAGCAGTCCTCACCCGCTTCGCCACGGTCTAGCAGTCGCCCGTCCGGAGGACGGGGGACGCAATTTCCATTGAAATCGCACGTCCAATTTCAATGGAAATTGCGTCCCGCCCAGGAGGCCGCGCGCTTCGGGCTCCCAGTCGATCAGGACGTACCGCGCCGCTGGTTCGTTGAACACCCAGCGGGCGAAGTTCGGCCCAGAGCTGATCCTCTTCACCGCGGGCGTCCATCGTGCTTCGCCGCGTGCTGGCTGCTTACCGGGCGCCGAAAGCGACCGCGCTGCTCCCGGTGTCCTCACCGTTGGTGGCGTCGTGTGGCGATGCCACCAACTCCAAGCGGACGTCTACGGCTTGCCCGAGGCGGTCCAGCAGATCGATGGTCGGCAGGCTGCCGCCGCTTTCCCAGCGGGCCACCGAGGACTGCGTCGTGCCCATTCGGTGCGCGAGCTCGGTCTGGGTGAGCCCGGCCTGCGTGCGCAACCCGTGCACCAGACGTGCCAGCGCGAAGGCCAGTGACGCTTCCGCGTACGACTTGTCGCACTCCTCCTGGTCGGTGATCGGATTCTCGCGCCTCACTCGATCGAGTTGCTTGTCTCGCATCCACCGATTATAGCTGGCGCGCGATATCTTGACGACGCTATATTCGATGCCTAGTTGATCTCGAAGTGAGTAACTGGGGCGGTGTAAATGGAGGTATATACAAGGGTGTTTTCGTATATACTCAGGGGTATGAAACATCTGGTTGATGTGGATGAAGATGCCCTGGCTGCGGCGCGAGAACAGCTCGGCACCAAGACGATCAAGGACACGATCAACGTCGCTCTGCGGCAAGCGAGCGGGATGAGTTTGCATGGCGACGATGTCGAGGCCGCGCTCGACGTTCTCGCGGGAATCGACTTCGAGGACCGTGAGTCCGCGTGGCGCTGAAGTATCTCGCTGACACGAGTGTGCTGTCTCGGTTGCGGAAGGAGTCCGTGCGGAAGACCGTCAGCGAGCTCGTCCGGTCGCATGCTCTTGCCCGCTGCACGATGACTGATCTCGAGCTCGGGCATTCCGCCCGCAATGCGGCGGAGTGGGATGCAATCCAGCGCGCGATCGCCGCCTGTCCGCTGATCGAGATCGAACATGCCGACTTCGTTCGTGCTCGGGGTGTGCAACGCGCGTTGTCTGCGCAAGGACTCCGTGGTCGAAAGATCCCGGATCTGTTGATCGCCGCAGTCGCTGAGCGGAGTTCGCTTGCACTGCTCCACTACGACCAGGACTTCGACTTCATCGCGGAGATGACCGGTCAACCGGTGGAATGGGTCGTGGCACGCGGTTCCATCGATTGATCAGTTCCGGATCGGGGCGATGACGGGGGAGCCGTCGGGGGTGTGGAGGACCGTTACCCGGGCTGTGTAGCGCTTTTCGAGAGCTGCGGGTGTCAGGACTTCGGTGGGGGTGCCTTCGGCTGCGACGCCTCCGTCGTCCAGGAGGAGGAGGCGTTGGGCGTACTGGGCTGCGAGGGTCAGGTCGTGGAGGGTCATGACGACCGTGGTGCCCAGTTCCTGGCGGAGTTCGTCGACCAGGTCGAGCAGGGCTTGTGCGTGGCCGACGTCCAGGCCGGTCGTCGGTTCGTCGAGCAGCAGTACTCCCGCCCGCTGGGCCAGAGCGCGGGCCAGCACTGCGCGCTGGCGTTCGCCGCCGGACAGCGTGGCCAGGGCGCGGTCCGCCAGTCGCCTGAGGTCGAGGCGGTCGAGCAGTCCGCGCACTACTTCCAGGTCCGCCGGGCCTTCGCGGCCCAGGACGCCCAGGTGCGGGGTGCGGCCTAGGAGCACGTAATCGGTGACGGTCAGGCCGATCGGCAGCTGCGGGATCTGCGGGGCGTAGCCGATCGCGCGGGCTCGTTCGCGGCGGCGCAGCTGGGCCAGCGGGCGTGCGTCGACCAGCACCTCGCCGGAGTGGCGCACCAGGCCTGCGATGGCCTTCAGCAGCGTCGACTTGCCCGAGCCGTTGGGGCCGATGATGCCCAGCCAGCCACCGGTGTCCACAGTGGTCGAAATGCCGGAGATCACCGTGTCGCGCCGGTAACCGGCCGACAGCTCGCGCACCTCCAAGCTGCTCATGCCGGTTCCGCCTCTCCACGATTCACAGTGGTGGTCGCGTTCGGGATTGATCTCCCGTTTTGCGGTTTCTTGTGGCTGGGTTGCGTCACGGTCCCCTGAGGTGCGGTTGGGTAGGAATTGGCGCAGGTTGGTGCTGGGCTGTTCATGCGCGCCTCCGGTGCAGCAGCAAGGCGAAGAACGGCGCTCCGGTGAACGCCGTGATCACGCCGATCGGGATTTCCGCCGGGGCCAGCAGGGTGCGGGCCAGCATGTCAGCCAGCACCAGGAACACTCCGCCGAACAACAGCGACATCGGCACGATGATCCGGAAGCTGCCGCCCATCGCCAGCCGCACCAGGTGCGGCACCACCAGGCCGACGAAGCCGATCAGCCCGGCCGCCGATACCGCAGCCGCGGTGGCCAGCGAAGCCGCCACGAGCACCAGGAACCGCACCCGACCCGGGCGCACGCCCAGCGCGGCGGCTTCCTCGTCGCCGGTGCCCAGCAGGTCCAGCAGTCGTGCGCAGAAGCACAGCACGACCGCCGAGACCACCAGGTACGGCAGCACGATCAGCACTTCCCGCCAGCCCGTGGTGGACAGCCGCCCGAGGATCCACATGTAGACCTGCTGCAACGACTCCACGCGCATCTGCTGCACGAAGGTCTGCGCAGCGGTGAGGAAGGCCCCGACGGCGACCCCGGCCAGCACCAGGGTCGCGGTGTCGCGCCCGGCCGAGCGCCCGACCAACCAGGTCAGGCCGACCCCGCCGAGGGATCCGGCGAAGGCCGCAACCTGCACCGGGATGGACAGCGCGGTCTGCGGTGAGCTGGTGAGCACCACCGTGACCGCCAAGCCCGCGCCGGCCGCCGCACCCAGCAGGTACGGGTCGGCCAGCGGGTTGCGGAACACACCCTGGAACGCCGCGCCGGAGACCGCGAGCGCAGCGCCCACCAGCACCGCGAGCACCACCCGCGGCACCCGCAGGTACCAGAGGATGGCCGCTTCGCGTTCCGACAGCGGTGAAACGCCGCCGGTGAGCTGCGCGACGATCTCGGCGAGCACTCGGCGCCAGCCGAGTTCGGCCGCGCCGAGCAGCACCGACAGCAGGACGCTGGCGACGAGCACCGCGACCCCGAGCACCACGTGCCGGGGTCGCAGCTTGGTCTGCGGCAGGGGCGTGCTCGTCACCCCTGCTGCGCCTTGGTGACCCCGTCGGCGACGGAGCGCACCAGGTCGACCACCCGCGGACCCCAGCGGCCAGCGAGGTCGTCGTCGATCTCGAACACGTGCTTCTTGTGCACCGCGTCGAGGGTGTTCCAGCCGGGGCGCTCGCCGACCGAGGCGGCGGTGACCTGGCAGCACTTGACGTCCGAGACGAAGATCAGGTTCGGGTTGGCCTGCAGGACGTGCTCCTCGGACAGCTGCGGGAAGTCGCCGCCGGCCGGGTCGGCGATGTTGTGCAGGCCGAACAGGTTGTAGACGTTGCCGACGAAGCTCTGCGAGGTCGCGGTGTAGTAGTCCGGGCTGACCTCGTGGTAGTAGGTCATCGGCTCCGGCGGCTTCGGGGTGTTGCGCACGATCTTGTCGATCTCACCGCGCATCTTGGTCACCAGGTCGCGGGCCTGCTGGGTGTGCCCGGTGGCCTGGCCCAGCACCTCGATCTGCCGGTAGGCGTCGTCCAGGTTCTTCGCCGCCGGTGTGAGCAGCGTCGGCACGTTGGCGGCCTTGAGGCCCTCGGCCAGCTGACCGGAGCTGTCCGGGGCGATGACCAGGTCCGGGTTGTGCCCGCCGACGGCCGCGGCGTCGGTGTTGAACGCGGAGAGGTCGGTGCGCGGCGCCTGCTTCGGGAAGTCGGAGAACTGGTCGACCGCGATGACCTGGTCCCCGGCGCCGATGGCGTAGAGGGTTTCGGTGGCGGTCGGGGACAGCGAGATGATCCGCTTCGGCTGCTGGGGGAGCGTCACCGGCGGCTGGCCGGGCAGAGTCACCTTGACCGGGAACGCCGAGGCCGGGTCATCGGCCGGAACGGTGGTTTCGGAGTGGGGTCGGCTGGCGCACCCGGTGACCCCGGCGAGCAGGGCCAGCGCGGCGAGCAGCAGGGTGGCGAGTCGGCGGAACCCGGTCATGTCTTCCCTACGGTTTCGGCCGGTGCATGAGGGCGCGGCCGGGGAAGCCGACACCGCACCCCTGCACCGGGGGTGGCGGACATCGACACCACGCGCAAGGCGACCTGGCTCGTACCCGGTTGAGACCGGGCCATCGCAGTTGCGGCACAGCACCGGGTTCACACCGGTTTCGCTTGGCGCTGGCGTCCCGCGAGTCCCCGCGGACGGGGGCTCTGAGCTGGAAAGATATCAGGGCTCGATCAACGGTCCGAGCCGCTGAGGGGTGTCTTCGAGCACGGGCTACCACCAGCGGCCACCCAGCGGTTAGATTTGGCAACGGATCGTGTTCACCGGTGCCCGGCTCGAGCAGCCGACGGGTCGTGGCCCGGAGTGTTCTGCTCGGTGAGCGGCATCGCCGCCTCACGCGGCGGGTGAAGCCCGCCAATCGCACGCACGAGGAACGGCCCCGGACTCGCATCGGGAGGTCTGCGATGACAAAACCCCTGGGCAGCCGCCGTTCGCGCGGATTTTTGTAACCCACACGGGTGCGTTACAACAAGATGGTCAGCATCACTCCTCGACTACTGCTTCCGGGTATCCTGGCTGTTAAAGTTCTCTGAACACTCCGGTCACGAGCGGGCTTTCGAAAGCCCGAAAACTTCTGTCGTGACACCGGAAGTCATCTGCGGGCCAGCGTCGTCCCGTGCCCAGAAGTCATGAAGTCAGGTCAGCCGATGCGGCTGTCGACTTTTCGAGCACGAGAACCGACGAGGGAGGTCTGCGAATGGTCTTCTCCGCCGTCCCAGCAGCCCAGGGCCTGTACGACCCGGCTGCGGAGAAGGATTCCTGCGGTGTCGCCATGGTCGCCGACGTCCGCGGACGCCGTTCCCACGGCATCGTCGCCGATGCGCTGACCGCGCTGGCGAACCTCGAACACCGCGGTGCCGCTGGCGCCGAGCCGACCAGCGGTGATGGTGCGGGCATCCTGGTGCAGCTGCCGGACGAGCTGCTGCGCGCCGAGGCCGGCGTCGAGTTGCCCGAGGCCGACGAGTTCGGGCAGCGCCGCTACGCCGCGGGCATGGTGTTCCTGCCCGCCGACGAGGACCAGCGCCGCCGCGCGATCGAGCTGGTGGAGCAGGTCGCCGCCAATGAGCAGCTGAAGGTGCTGGGCTGGCGCGACGTGCCGATCACCCCGGAGAAAGCGGGCGTGGGCACCACGGCGCTGAAGTGCATGCCGCACTTCGCGACCTTGCTGGTCGCCGGGCAGCGCGACGAGGCGGGCATCGAGCTGGACCGCCTGGCGTTCTGCCTGCGCAAGAGCGCCGAGCGGGCCGCCGCGCAGGAGGGCTTGGAGCTCTACTTCCCGTCGCTGTCCAGCCGGACCATGGTCTACAAGGGCATGCTGACCACCGGGCAGCTGCCCGCGTTCTTCCCGGACCTCACCGACGAGCGGCTGGTCAGCGCGATCGCGCTGGTGCACAGCCGGTTCTCCACGAACACCTTCCCGTCGTGGCCGCTGGCGCACCCGTTCCGCTTTGTCGCGCACAACGGCGAGATCAACACGATCCGCGGCAACCGCAACCGGATGCGGTCCCGCGAGGCGCTGCTGGCCTCCGACCTGATCCCGGGCGACCTGTCCCGGCTGTACCCGATCTGCGCAGAGGACGGTTCGGACTCCGCCTCCTTCGACGAGGTGCTGGAGCTGCTGCACCTGGGCGGCCGCAGCCTGCCGCACGCGGTGCTGATGATGGTGCCGGAGGCGTGGGAGAACCACGCCGAGATGGACCCCAAGCGCAAGGCGTTCTACCAGTTCCACGCCAGCCTGATGGAGCCGTGGGACGGCCCGGCCTGCGTCACCTTCACCGACGGTTCGCTGGTCGGCGCGGTGCTGGACCGCAACGGCCTGCGCCCGGCGCGCTGGTGGCGCACCGCGGACGACCGCGTGGTGCTGGCCAGCGAGACCGGTGTGCTGGGCGTCGACCCGGCAGAGGTTGTGGCCAAGGGCCGGCTGCAGCCGGGCCGGATGTTCCTGATCGACACCGAGCAGGGCCGCATCGTCGACGACGAGGAGATCAAGTCCGACCTGGCCGGTGAGCAGGCCTACGACGAGTGGCTGCACGCCGGGCTGCTCAACCTCGACGAGCTGCCCGACCGCGAGCACGTGGTGCACACCCACGAGTCCGTGGTGCGCCGCCAGCTGGCCTTCGGCTACACCGAGGAGGAGCTGAGCCTGCTGCTGGCGCCGATGGCGACCAGCGGTGGCGAGCCGCTGGGCTCGATGGGCTCGGACACCCCGCCCGCAGTGCTCTCGCAGCGCTCGCGGATGCTCTACGACTACTTCGTCCAGCAGTTCGCGCAGGTCACCAACCCGCCGCTGGACGCCATCCGCGAGGAGATCGTCACCTCGGTGGCGCGCGTGATGGGCCCGGAGCAGAACCTGCTGACGTCCTCGGCGACGTCCTGCCGACACATCGTGCTGCCCAACCCGGTCATCGACAACGACGAGCTGGCCAAGCTCATCCACGTCAACGACGACGGCGACCTGCCCGGTTTCGCCTC
Source organism: Saccharopolyspora sp. NPDC002376 (assembly GCF_053593195.1). NCBI lineage: Bacteria > Bacillati > Actinomycetota > Actinomycetes > Pseudonocardiales > Pseudonocardiaceae > Saccharopolyspora > Saccharopolyspora sp. NPDC002376. Next base: position 62,767 of record NZ_JBSFBZ010000008.1, on the reverse strand, counting down.
CGCAGTACTGTCCGGCCTGTACGAGGTCGACGGCGGTGGTGAGGCCCTGGCTGCGGCCATCGAGCGGGTCCGCGAGGAGGCTTCCGAGGCCATCGCCGCCGGTGCGCGCGTGCTGGTGCTCTCCGACCGCGACTCCGACCACAAGATGGCGCCGATCCCGTCGTTGCTGCTGGTTTCCGCAGTGCACCAGCACCTGGTGCGGACCAAGGAGCGGCTGCAGGTGGCGCTGGTGGTGGAGAGCGGTGACGCCCGCGAGGTGCACCACATCGCCACGCTGCTCAGCTACGGCGCCGCGGCGGTCAACCCGTACCTGGCGTTCGAGACCATCGAGGACATGATCGGCACCGGGCAGATCACCGGTACCCGGGCCAAGGTGGCGATCCGCAACTACGTGCAGGCGCTGGTCAAGGGCGTGCTGAAGGTGATGTCCAAGATGGGCATCTCCACCGTCGGCGCCTACACCGCGGCGCAGGTCTTCGAGGCCGTCGGCCTGTCCGCCGGGCTGGTCGGCGAGTACTTCGAGGGCACCACCTCCAAGCTCGACGGCGTCGGGCTGGACGTGCTGGCCGAGGAGGTCGCGCAGCGGCACCGCCGCGCCTACCCGGACAACCCGACCGAGCGGGTGCACCGCAAGCTGGAGGTCGGCGGCGACTACTCCTACCGACGCGAGGGCGAGCTGCACCTGTTCAGCCCGGAGACGGTGTTCCTGCTCCAGCACTCCACCAAGACAGGCAAGTACGACGTGTTCCGCCGCTACACCGCAGAGTGCGACCGGTTGTCGGCGGAGGGCGGCACGCTGCGCGGGCTGTTCAAGCTGGACAGCGGCCGGGAGCCGATCGACATCGACGAGGTCGAGCCGATCTCGGAGATCCTGAAGCGGTTCTCCACCGGCGCGATGAGCTACGGCGCGATCTCCGCCGAGGCGCACGAGACGTTGGCGATCGCGATGAACCGGATCGGCGGCAAGTCCAACACCGGCGAGGGCGGCGAGGACGTCGACCGCCTCTACGACCCGGAGCGGCGCTCGGCGGTCAAGCAGGTCGCCTCCGGCCGGTTCGGCGTGACCAGCGAATACCTGGTCAACGGCACCGACATCCAGATCAAGATGGCGCAGGGCGCCAAGCCCGGCGAGGGCGGTCAGCTGCCCGGCTACAAGGTGTACCCGTGGGTGGCCAAGACGCGGCACTCGACGCCGGGCGTCGGGCTGATCTCGCCGCCGCCGCACCACGACATCTACTCGATCGAGGACCTGGCGCAGCTGATCCACGACCTGAAGAACGCCAACGAGCACGCCCGCGTGCACGTCAAGCTGGTCTCCGAGATCGGCGTCGGCACGGTCGCGGCGGGTGTGTCCAAGGCGCACGCGGACGTCGTGCTGATCTCCGGCCACGACGGCGGCACCGGTGCGGCGCCGCTGACCTCGCTGAAGCACGCGGGCACGCCGTGGGAGGTCGGACTGGCCGAGACGCAGCAGACGCTGCTGCTCAACGGCCTGCGCGACCGCATCACCGTGCAGGTCGACGGTGGGTTCAAGACCGGCCGCGACGTCGTGGTGGCCGCGCTGCTGGGTGCCGAGGAGTACGGCTTCTCCACCGCGCCGCTGGTGGTCGAGGGCTGCGTGATGATGCGCGTGTGCCACCTCGACACCTGCCCGGTGGGCGTGGCCACCCAGAACCCGGAGCTGCGCAAGCGCTACACCGGCCAGGCCGAGCACGTGGTGAACTTCTTCGAGTTCGTCGCCCAGGAGGTGCGGGAATACCTGGCGCAGCTGGGCTTCCGCACCCTGGACGAGGCGATCGGTCAGGTATCCGCGCTCGGCGTGGATGACGCGGTGCAGAACTGGAAGGCCCGCGGCCTGGACCTGACCCCGGTGTTCGCCGAGCCGCAGACCCCGTACTCGCCGGTGCGACGCCGGGTCCGCGAGCAGGACCACGGCCTGGACCAGGCGCTGGACCGCACGCTGATCCAGCTCGCCGAGGCAGCGCTGGAGGACGCCCGCCCGGTGAAGCTGGAGCTGCCGGTGCGCAACGTCAACCGCACCGTCGGCACGCTGCTGGGCGCCGAGGTCAGCCGCCGCTACGGCGGTCAGGGCCTGCCCACCGACACCATCCACGTCGAGCTGGTGGGTTCGGCCGGGCAGTCGCTGGGCGCGTTCCTGCCGCCGGGCGTCACGCTGGACATGGTCGGCGACGCCAACGACTACGTCGGCAAGGGCTTGTCCGGCGGGCGGATCGTGGTGCGCCCGCACCCGGATTCGGCGTTCGCCGCCGAGAACCAGGTGATCGCGGGCAACGTGATCGGCTACGGCGCGACCAGCGGCGAGGTCTTCCTGCGCGGTCGGGTTGGCGAGCGCTTCGGCGTCCGCAACTCCGGTGCGCTGCTGGTTTCCGAGGGCGCTGGTGACCACGCCTTCGAGTACATGACCGGCGGTCGCGCGGTGGTGCTGGGCGGCACCGGCCGCAACGTCGGCGCGGGCATGTCGGGCGGCATCGCCTACGTTCTGGACCTGGACCCGGTGCGGCTGAACACCGCGATGGTGGACCTGCAGCGGCCCAGCGCCAAGGAACTCAAGTGGTTGCACGAGATCGTGCAGCGGCACCACGAACTGACCGGTTCGGCGGCGGCGGCCTCGCTGCTGGGCGACTGGCGGCGGCGATCGGCGGCGTTCAGCAAGGTGATGCCGCGCGACTACCAGCGGGTCCTGGAGGCCAAGCGGATGGCCCAGATCGAGGGCCGGGACATCGACGAGGCGATCATGGAGGCTTCCCGTGGCTGACCCGAGGGGATTCCTGAAGCACACCCGGGCCGATGCCCCCAAGCGTCCCGTCGACGACCGGTTGGGCGACTGGCAGGAGGTCTACGCCGCTCTGTCCACTGAGGACCGCCGCGCGAAGGTCGCGGAGCAGGCGTCGCGGTGCATGGACTGCGGCATCCCGTTCTGCCACTCCGGTTCGGCCGGCTGCCCGCTGGGCAACCTGATTCCGGAGTGGAACGACATGGTGCGCCGCGGCCAGTGGCAGGCGGCCAGCGACCGGCTGCACGCCACCAACAACTTCCCGGAGTTCACTGGCAAGCTGTGCCCCGCGCCGTGCGAGGCGGCCTGCGTGCTGGCGATCTCCCCGGACGCCGGTGGTGCGGTGGCCATCAAGCGGGTCGAGGAGACCATCGCCGAGGTCAGCTGGGAGAACGAGTACGTCGCCGCGCAGGTGACCGAGGCGCACACCGGCAAGCGGGTGGCCGTGGTCGGTTCCGGACCGGGTGGGCTGGCGGCTGCTCAGCAGCTGACCCGCGCCGGGCACGAGGTGACCGTTTACGAGCGCGATGACCGCATCGGCGGTCTGCTGCGCTACGGCATCCCCGAGTTCAAGATGGAGAAGTCCGTCCTGGACCGGCGGTTGACGCAGATGCGCGACGAGGGCACGAAGTTCATCACCGGCTGCGAGGTCGGCGTGGACCTGACGGTCGAGGACCTGCGGGCCGGTTACGACGCGGTGGTGCTTGCGGTGGGCGCGCTGCGTGGCCGCGATGACACGACGATCCCGGGGCGCGAGCTCAAGGGCGTGCACTTGGCGATGGAGCACCTGGTCCCGGCGAACAAGGAGTGCGAAGGCGACGGCCCGACGTCGATCTCGGCGCAGGGCAAGCACGTCATCGTCCTCGGCGGCGGCGACACCGGCGCGGATTGCTACGGCACCGCGACCCGTCAGGGCGCGCTGTCGGTGACCCAGCTGGACAACTACCCGCAGCCGCCGACCAGCCGCGACGACGACCGTTCGCCGTGGCCGACCTGGCCGTACATCCTGCGCACCTACCCGGCGCACGAGGAGGCGGGGGAGCGCAAGTTCGCGGTGGCGATCGAGTCGTTCGTCGGTGACGACGAGGGCAACGTCCGCGCGGTCCGCCTGCGCGAGGTGACGGTCCAGCGCGACGCCGACGGCCGCCGGCAGGTAGTCCCGGTCTCCGAAGAGGCCGAAGAACTGCCCTGCGACCTGGCCCTCCTGGCGATCGGCTTCGAGGGCGTGGAGCACATGCCGCTGCTCGAGGGCCTGGGCATCGACCTGACCAAGCGAGGCACGATCGGCTGCGGCTCCAACTGGGAGACGAAGTCCCCAGGTGTCTTCGTCTGCGGCGACGCCCACCGGGGAGCCTCCCTGGTCGTCTGGGCGATCGCCGAAGGCCGCTCGGTCGCCAACGCGGTCGACGCCTACCTCACCGGTTCGTCGCAGCTCCCGTCCCCGGTCCACCCGACGGCGTTGCCGCTGGCGGTGTGATCTTTCGCCACTGGCGCAAGAAGAAACCCCTGCGTGGATCGATTTCCGCGCAGGGGTTTCTTCTTTTTGTCAGCCGAGGTGTCGGCCGTCCTTGATGCTGTTGGTGAACGCTCGGAACTGCGCGGGGGCGAGTACCAGTGCGGGACCATTCCGGTCTTGTTCTTCGGCGCTCCGGTGCTGGTGGTGGTCGGAATCATCTTGCTGGTCAACAGCTTCCGGCCGTTCAAGATGCGGATCGACGAGCGGGGGATCCTGCTGGACACCCCGCCGACAAGGTGCGGATCGCGCTGGGCTGGCAGTACATCGCGAAAGTCGCGGTCGAGGAACTGCCCAAGCCGAAGGGGAGGAGGGCACCGCGACCTACCTGGTGGTGTGGCCGCAGGGCGGCGCGAACTCCGGTGTGCCGCAGACCGGATGATCCAGCGCAACGGTTGGACCGGCTACCGCCTGATCGACGTCGACGACGTCCGCGAGGGCAAGGAAAAGCTCACCGCAGCCTTGGCCCAGTACGCCGCCCCGATCTTCCGCTGACGGCTCCCCAGGCCCGTGAGCACTTCGTGGGGCTATGGCTGGCTATGGCACCAGAAAGTGCTCACGGGTCTTGACCAGGCCGAACCGGCTCATTCGCCGATTCACCGCTTGCGGCGGCGATGCCCCAGCGGGGAGACGGCGCGGATTCGGTCCATGCGGAACTGGCGGTCGTCTTCTCGCAGGTGGCAGTAGGAATCCAGGTAGGGCCCGGCGATGAAAAGCGGTGTGATGACGCGGGTTGTGCAGCTTCCCTGCTGGTCCTGATATTCGATTTCCACGTCGGTTTCGGTCGCTATCGCCTCTTCGAGGAGTTCGATTTCGAGGTCGGACAGCCCGGCGGTCCGTTCGGCGAGGATCTGGCTCCTGCTGGCCGGCATGTTCTCCAGCAGATCCACCATGACCGGAGGTCGTGCGACGTCGTCCGGTTGGGCGAGCAGGTGCTCGGCCACTTCGCGGAGGTCGGCTTCGTCCGGCAGGGCCAGCGCCGGACCCAGGTAGTACGGCTGCGCCACCAGAACCGGCGGACGATCGTCGGCCACGGCGCGCTCGATCACGACGGCGCCGTCGTTCGCTTGCTGCACCGGGGAATACCCGGCCTTCCGCAATGCCGTCAGGGTTTCCTCGGGTGGTTTGCCCGACGCGAGCACGGTCGGCGCCAGGACCTGCAGCGACAGCTCGCGCAGCGCGCGGTGCCTGCTGACCTCCAGCACCAGGGCTTCTTCCCCGAGCACGCAGCACCGCACGCTGCGCACCTGCAGCTGCCCGAACCGCCGTGCGACGTCTTTGATCAGGTACTCCAGCGGCTGCGGAACGTCAGCGCGGGAGATCTCGGCGAGCCGGCTCAGGAGTTCCTCGGCGGAGTGCCCCTGATCCATCGCGCGGCGCACGGATTCGGGGCTGAACCGCCAGGTCGATGCGGTGTCTCGGCCTTCGGACTCGGCCATCAGGTTCAGCGTTGATGCGAGGTCCCCACTCGGGGTGCCTGCCACGACCGCGCTCAGATCCGCTTGCAGCAGCACCGTTTCCTCTGCCTGGGGAAGCAACCGAACAGCTGCGTCCAGCAACGTCTGGTCGTCGCTCGCGCAACGGCCCAACGTCGACAGCGCGCCGCGGGCTATCACGCCGACTGCCTCGGCTTCAGCCCAGTTGACCTGCATCGGATCGACCAGGTCGGCGGCGCTGCGATAGCGCACCGGTCGCTTCCAGACCAGCTTCTCGCTCAAGAGGCCGGGTTCGTCCAGCGCCGCGCCGGGTTCCAGGGCGGCGAGCTCGGCCACCAGATCGATGCGGAACGTTCGGTCGAACGCGCTGTCACCGGGCAGCATCGCTGGACCGGGCTTGTCCACGACCTTGCTGAACATCGCAGCGGCGGGCTGCTCCCACCACGTGCGGACCAACCAGAGGTAGCGCTGCGCCGGCGTTAACCGCTGCCAGTCGTCGGCGAGGTTCGACGGGATGAGGTCGCCCGCATCGTCGAGGCTGAGCAGCTCGGCCGCGACGGCGGTCTCCAGCCAGAGCCGGATCTCGTGCTGGTCGGTCTTCAGGACCTTGGCGAGCTGCTTGAGGACCCGCAGACCGACTCCGCCGTTCTGGAGCATCGCCAGCGGATTGGTCGCGCAGTATTCGAGCAACCGGGCCACGCCGTCGACGAATCCGGTCGCGGCCAGCGCTGCCGCCTTGTCGACCTCGGCGGGGTCGAGCAGGTTCGTGGGCGGTTCCGGAGGCGGCGGCCGCAGCACCGCGCGGTCACCGGACTCGCGCAGCGCCAGTCCGATCTCGCGCGGCATCTCGAACGGTCCCCGGTCGGGCCGGTACTGGTCCGCGCCGACCAGGAAGCCCCGCCTGATCATCCAGCGCATCGCTGCAGGCTCCCCGGAGAAGGCGAAGGCTCCCGAGGTATCGCGGGCCAACTCCATCGCGACTTCTGCGGTCGAACCGGGAGCCATGGCTAGCGTTGCGGTCACCTGCGCGGGGTCCTGCACGAGCTCCTTGATGCGCAGGATCGTGTCAGCCTTCGTCCTGGCCCGTTCCAGCCCGAGTGCTTCGGCGATGTCGCGGACGGTGGTGCTGGCATGGACGTTCAGGAGCTTCGCGACCGGGCGGCCGAGCCCTGCGGTGCGGAGGGCGCGCAGGGGCGCGGCGAGCTGGATCGAACCGTGCTCGTCCAGCCGGATGAGGAAGCGTTCCGCCAGCTCCCGGAGGGCGCGGTCGAGTTCGGCGCCACCGCCGAGAACCTGCTCGACCTGCTCGCGGGTGCAGCCGTCGCCGAGCGTGCACAGCGCGCGGAGCACCTCGTGGCAGCCGGCGTCGAGCCGTTCCAGCGCGGATTCCACCGCGCCGGGGGAGTCGAGCACGGCCGCAAGCCGCTGCAAGGAAGGGGCTCCTGCGAGCACGCTTTCCGGACGGTTCTTCAGCAGCGTCAGAAGACCGTCGTGACCGAGTGCCCGGAGACGCTGAGCGAGTTCGGAAATCACCCGGCCAACTGTTCCAGTCGCGCAGGCGGTGCCGGACAACGGGTCCGATTTCCGCGCAGGATCACCTGGTCAATGCCCGTGAGTGGTGTGGGGCGCTATGGCACCCCACACCACTCACGGTTCCTGACCAGGCCACACCGGCTGCCCGCACGTGAAGTCCCAGGCATTGCAAGATCGGGAATCACTTGTGCGCGAGGAAGTTCGCGCTTGCGGGATTCGCTACGCCTTGGGAGTTGTGGACAGCCAGTTCGCAGCGAGTTCGGTGATCACCGCCGCGCCGCGGTCGCTGAGGTGGATGTGGTCGACGAGCAGTTCACGGCCGCCGCTGGCGGCGATGTCGTCCCAGCTGCGACCGAGTGCGTAGTGCTGGGTCGCAGCCGACAGCGCCAGCAGGAAGCTGAAGTCGTAGGACGTCCGGATCGCCCGCTGGGCCACGATTTCCGCCATCCGCTCGTGCACCGGGAGGTAGTCCGCTCCGGCGCTCGCCGCCGTCTCCTTGATCGCGCGGTTGTACTCGGACAGCCTGCGGTTGATCTCCGCGTTCAGGTCCTCGCCCATCGGCGGTAAGGACATCAGGGCGATCCGGGCGTCGGTCCGGTCCTGGATCCGGGCGATGATCGCGGCGAGGTTGTCCCGGTACTGCTCCAGCGGCACGCCGTCGCGGACGTCGTTGGTGCCGACGAGGATCGTCACCGCGACCGGGCGGCACGCCACGACGTCGGTGTCGATCCGGGTGAGCAGATCGGCGCTGGTGTTGCCGTTGACCCCGGCATTGATGAACTCGTACCGCGCCTGCTCGGGCCTGCTGCGCAGCGAGCCGATCCAGTCACCGCCGAGCGTGCCCCGGGCAATGCTGGCACCAGCGGCGACCACTGCGGGGCGCGGGTTCGGGCTGCCGCAGGCCTCGGCCGGCGTGTTGTGCGGTGAGTGGAGGAACGCGAAGTATCCGCCGACACCTGTCACGCCCAGTGCTGCGGTGAGCACCACGCACACCGATGCGATGACCTGTTTCTTGGACACGATGCGCTTTCGCACGACGGTTGTTCCTTCCCATGACCGACCCGGCTGCGAGTCGGTGAGTGAGCACTTACCCACTATAGTTAGTGAGTACTCACTAACTAGTCAAGAGGAGGATCTTCGATCACGGGGCCGAAGAGCATTCGAGGGGCACCTCCCGCTGGGAGATGCCCCTCGTGCCGGACGTCAGATTCCGCGCAGTACTTCGGGTAGATCGTCGGTGTGCAGGACGCCGAGGCGTTGGGTTGCTCGGGTCAAGGCCACGTAGAGGTCGTTGAGGCCTCGCTCGGACTCCTCGGCGATCGCCGCCGGTTCCACCAGTAGCACGGCGTCGAACTCCAGGCCCTTCGCCTGCTCCACGGTCAGCAGGGCCACCGGGGCGTCGAGGTCGTCTGCCCGGGTGCCGATCGTCGCTTCGGGGAGCGAATCCGCCAGCTGCGGGCCGATTTCGGCCAGCACCTGCGGCGGCATCAGCACCGCGAGACGGCCGTCGGCAACCTCGCGCAGCTCCGCCGACACGGCTTCCGGCAGCGCCGCCGCCAGGTCGTCGACGCGGTGGGCCCACGGCTGGTGGCCGCTGGTGCGCACCGAGGTCGGCGCCTCCAGGTCGGTGTCCATTTCGGACAGAACGTCGGCGGCGATGTCCATGATCTCGGCCGGGGTCCGGTAGTTGACGGTCAGCTCGACCATCTTCCAGCGGTCCTGGACGTACGGGTGCAGGACGTCGTGCCAGGCGTCCGCGCCGGCCAGCGCCCCGGTCTGGGCGACGTCGCCGACCAGCGTCATCGACCGGCTCGGGCAGCGGCGCATCAGCACCCGCCAGGCCATCGGCGACAGCTCCTGCGCCTCGTCCACGATCACGTGCCCGAACGTCCAGGTGCGGTCGTCGGCGGCGCGTTCGGCCGCGGTCAGGTCGCTGCGGGAGCGGAACCGCTCCGCGAGCAGCTCGGCGTCGAGCACGTCGGACACCCGCAGCCGCTCCTCGTCGGCGATCTCCTCGTCCTGCTCCATGATGTGCAGAACGCCTTGCGCGTAGGCGAGTTCCTCGCGCTCCTGGCGTTCGCGCTCGGCGCGGGCCTGCGCGTCGTCCTCGCCGAGCAGTTCGGCGAGCTCGTCCAGCAGCGACACGTCGGCCGGGGTCCACGGCGTGCCCGCGGCCCGCAGCAGTTCCTCGCGCTCCTCGTCCTCGAGGTGCTTGCGGGTGGCGGTGGCCAGGCGTTCCGGCGAGCTGAGCAGTTCGTCGAGCAGCTGCTGCGGGGTGATCTCCGGCCAGAGCTCGTCGAGCGCCCGGTCGACCGCCGGGTCTGCGCGCAGCTCGACGTTGATCTCGTCCAGGTCGCGCCGGTCGAGCAGGTCGCGGCCGAGCCGGTCGGCGACCTGGAGGGTCAGCGCGGAGAACATCTCGTTGCGGAAGATTCGGCGCGCCAGGTTGTGCGGCTTGCGGGAGCGCCGGGCGCGGGTGCGGGCCTGCGTCGCGGTCTTCCGGTCGATGCGCAGCGGTTCGCGGTCGAAGGTGACTTCGACGTGGTCGGCGGGCACCTGCTGGCGGTCGCGGACCGCCGCGACGAGCACGTCGACCATGGGTTCGCGGCCCTTGATCTCCGCCGCCCGCGCGGATTCCACGCCGGTAGCGGTGATCCCGGGATACAGACCACCCACAGTGGACAGCAGCACGCCGGTCTCGCCGAGGGACGGCAGCACCTGCCCGATGTAGCGCAGGAACGTCTCGTTCGGGCCGACGACCAGCACACCGCGCTTGGACAGCTGCTCGCGGAACGTGTAGAGCAGGTAGGCCGCGCGGTGCAGCGCCACGGCGGTCTTGCCGGTGCCCGGTCCGCCCTGCACGACCAGCACGCCGTTCATGCCCGCGCGGATGATCTGGTCCTGCTCGCCCTGGATGGTGGCGACGATGTCCTGCATCTGCCCGGTGCGGCGGGCGTCGAGCCGGGCCAGCAGCGTGGCCTCACCGGCCAATCCGAGGTCGTTGCCCTGCTCGGCGGCGTCGAGGTCGAGCACCTCGTCCTCGTAGTCGAGGACCTTGCGCCAGCTGGTGCGCAGGTGCCGCCGGCGGCGCACGCCGTCCCGCGCGGCGGCGGTGGCCAGGTAGAACGGACGGGAGGCCGGGGCCCGCCAGTCCAGCAGCAGTGGCTCGTACTCGTTGTCCTCGTCGAACAACCCGAGCCGGCCGACGCGGAAGGTCTCACCGGTGTCCAGGTCCAGCCGTCCGAAGCACATCCCGTGCTCCACCGCGCTGAGCTGGGTGAGCTTGTCGGTGTACATCCGGGTCGAGATGTCGCGCTCGGTGCGCGCCTGCGGCGGACCACCGCTGTCGCGCAGCGTGTCCTTCAACCGCTGCGTGGTCTCCTGGCGCAGGGCGTCCAGCTTGTCGTACAGCACGGTGAGGTACTGCTGCTCGACTGCGATCTCCTGCGCGCGAACGGCATCCCGATCGGATCGGGCGTTGGACAACTGCGCCACCTCAGTACTTGGGGGGATGGGGAAAGCCCGACTCCGGTCGGCCCGACCCACCAATATACCGCGCGACGAAGAAGGGGCCGTGAGCGCGAATACCGGTCTTCGCGCTCACGACCCGAGGTCACACGACGGTCGACAGACCCAGGATCACGACGAAGGAGACCACCGAGAGCAGGGTTTCCATCGCCGACCAGGTCTTCAAGGTCTGCCCGACGGTCATCCCGAAGTACTCCTTGACCAGCCAGAACCCCGCGTCGTTGACGTGCGAGAGGAACAGCGAGCCGGAGCCGATGGCCAGCGCGACCAGCGCGCCCTGCGCGGGCGGCAGGCCCGTCACCATCGGCGCGACCATCCCGGCCGCGGAGATGGTGGCCAGAGATGGAGCAGCGCTTCGGGATCTCCCGCAGCGTCGCCCGCGAGGTGGTGCGCAGTCTGGCCTCGATCCGGCTGGTGATCGGCCGTCAGCGGGTCGGCATCGTGGTCCGCCCCCGAGAGGACTGGAACGCCTTCGACCCGCAGCTCATCCGCTGGCTGCTGGCCGCGGACCGCACCGCGCAGCTGAAAACCCTTGCGGAATTGCGGACCGCGGTCGAACCGATGGCCGCGGCCGCAGCCGCCCAGCGCGCCACCGACGAGGACGCGGCCCGGCTGGTCGCGCTGTCCGAGCGGATGGTCGCCGCCGCGCGCGCCGGCGACCTGGACACCTTCATGGCGGCCGACGTCGAGTTCCACCGCCAGGTGCTGACGGCATCGGGCAATGAGATGTTCGCCCAGCTGCACGAGGTCGTCGAGGAACTCCTGCGCTGGCGGACCGGGACCGGCCTGATGCCCGAGCGCCCGCGTCCGGTCGCCCTCCGCCTGCACTGCGAGATCGCCGAATGCATCCGCAGCGGCGACCGAACCCGAGCAGAGGAGGCCATGCGCGAGCTGGTCGCCGAAGCCCTGGAGGGAACCCTGGCTCTCCTCGACGACACCCGAACCGCCGGCCACCGGTATGTCCCGACTCCCGGTCCCGTCCCGTGGACTGGACCACAGTTTCAATTGAAACTGTAAATCCCGCCCACGGCGGATCACAGTTTCAATTGAAACTGTGGTTCCTCGAGGGCCGAGCACGGACCGACCGGCGCCGTCCCGGGAGAGGGGACCGGGACGGCGCCGGTGTGTCGGGGTCCGGTGTGTCGGGGGACGCGAGTTCAATGGAAATCAGACGTCTGATTTCCATTGAACTCGCGGAGGGTCGGGGGTCAGTAGCCCATGTAGTCGCCGCCGGAACGCACGTTGCTGACGCCGGGGACGTCGGCGACCGAACCGTAGGTCGAGATCGCGTAGCGGGTGGCCGCGATGATGTTGTCGACCGGGTTGTAGATGTCGTGGTGGCCGGGCAGCGCGTAGCTCTGGAAGGTCGGCTCGATGGTCTGCATCAGACCGATCGACGGGGTGCCGGCGCTGGCGTTGGAGTCCCAGTTGTTCGTCGCGCTCGGGTCGCCGTTGGACTCGTGCATGATGATCATGCGGATTGCTTCGGCGTCGATCTGCTCGCGCGGGATGCCGTTCTGCTCCAGGACGTGCACGGCGTCGTTGATCCAGGCGCCGATCTGGTCGACCGGCTTCCTCTCGACCGGCTGCTCCGGAGCGGGGGCGGCCTCCGGAACGGGGGCGGCCTCGAGGGCGGGCTGCGCGGCGGGGGCCGGTTCGGCCGCCGGACGGGGGGCGGCGGCCGGTTGCGGAGCGGGGTTCGCGTGGAGCGGGGCGGCTTCGGTGATCGGGCGGACCATCGCCGCGTTCTCGACGTGGGGCTGCTCGGTCTTGAGGCCGCCGACGCCGGCGAACGCGCCCAGCACGCCGAAAGCCGCTGTGGCGGCACCGATCTGCAGCGCGCGCATCTTCGGGGGGACGCGGTGCTGGCGGTCGGGGTTCTCGCCGAGGAATGCCGCGCGCAGCCAGCTCGCCGTGTTCGGCACCGCCCTCTCCCAGCGGTGCCGCGCGGTCGGCTGCGGATCTCGGTGGTCGAGGATTTCGTTCTCGGGGGGCTTCGGTTCGGGGGTCACGGGGATCCAGGTTCCGCGACGGAGAGTGAAACCGCACCGAGGTTTGCACGTGCTCAGGTACCTAGATTACGTCGAACGGCGGACTTTGTGTGGGGATTCGACTACAGAAAGTGAAAATTTCCGGGCTGGAAAGTGATCCACCGAACGTCGGCCCGCCACGCGCGCTGACCAGGACAGCCCGCTGCTCGGGGGTCAAGAGGATGCGGAATGCGACGTGCTTCACCGTGAGACGGCGTCGCTCGCTTCGCTCGCAGTGCGCTGCGTGGCCACCCATCCGGCGATCTGCGCGCGCGAGGAGAAGTCCAGCTTGGTCAGGATGTTCTGGACGTGGCCTTCCACGGTGCGCTGGGCGATCACCAGGTTCTCGGCGATCTCCTTGTTGGTGTTGCCCTGCGCGACCAGCTCGGCGATCTGCCGCTCCCGCCTGGTCAGCGGCATCGGGTGCACGTTCTCATCGGTGCGCGTCCGAGCGTGCCGCTTGGCCTCCAGCGCGTAGTCGATGATGTGCGGCACGGACAGCTGGCGGCCCTGGTCGAAGGCCTCCTGGAACGCTTCCTCGCCCAACGCCGTGCGGGTCTGCGCCTGGTGCTCGTCGTGGTCGGTGGCGAACCGGGCCCAGAAACCGGGAGCCGCGCACACGGCGTCCCAGACCGACGAAGCCGCGCCGAACAACCGGGCAGCGCGGTCGTACTTGCCCTGCTGCTGGGCGATCCAGGAGAGGCTGTCGATGCTGAACGCGATGCCCAACCGGTTGTCCAGCTGCCGCTGCAACCTGATCGCCTTCTTCGCCGCAGCCTCGGCCCGCTCCAGATCGCCGCGCAGCGCCTCGGTCTGCGCCGATGCCCACAGCGCGTAGGAGCGCCAGTACAGCTCACCATGCTCGGTGGACAGCCGGACGCACTCGGCCAGCAGCTCGAGGCCGGCCTCGGCGGCCCCGTTGAGACCCTTGATCATGCCGAGGCCGAACAGGGCGAACAGCTCGCCGGCCACCGATTCGTGCTTGCGGAACTGGCCCAGCGCGTCTTCCACCAGATTGATGGCCCGTGACGGATCGTTGTCGGCGAACGCCGCGAGCCCGCGCACCAGCGCCAGGTACGGCTTCTCGGAGTCCTCGCTGCGCTGCGTGGCCAGCACCGTCGCCTGCTCCAAGGTCGACTGCACGGTGTCCAGATCGCCGTGCAGCAGCGCGAACCAGGCGCTGACGCGCAGTGCGCGCACCCGCTCGGGCACTTCGCGCGGCGTGTTGGCCAGCACCTGGTCCAGCCAGTGCCGGGCTTCGCTGTTGAGCCCGCGGATGACCCAGTACTGCCAGAGGTCGGTGGCCATGCCCAGCGCCGTGCCCGCGGTCTCCGGGTTCGCGCCGGCGGTCTGCAACGCGGTCCGCAGGTTGCCCTGTTCGTTGCGCAGCCGCTGCACCCAGGTGACCTGGTCGGGGCCGATCCAGTCGGTGGAGAAGCGGCCGGCGAGGTCGCTGAACCACGCGAGGTGTCGCTGTCGCATGGCATCCAGCTCGCCGAACTCCACGAGCTTGTCCTGGCCGTACTCGCGCAGCGCGTGCGGCAGCCGGAAGCGCGCCTCGCCGCCGTCCTCCTCGCGCAGCAGCACGGACTTGTCCACCAGCGAGTGGACCGCGCTCAGCACGTCGGAGTCGGACAGGCCGTCGCTCGCGACGTGCTCGGCGGCGGCCAGGTCGAAGCTGCCGGAGAACACCGACATCCGAGCCCACGCCAGCCGGTCCTGATCGGAGGCCAGCTCGTAGCTCCAGTCGATCAGCGCGCGAAGCGTCTGCTGCCGGGCCGGGGCGCCGCGGCGGCCCTCGGTGAGCAGGTCGTACCGCTCGGCGAGGCGTTCCTCCAGCTGCTGCAGGGACAGCGAGCGCAACCGGACCGCGGCCAGTTCGATCGCCAGCGGGTTGCCGTCGAGGTGGTAGCACAGGCGCATCAGCGCGTCGGCGTTGTCACTGGTCACCTCGAACTCGGGCACGGCGGCCCGGGCGCGGTCGACGAACAGCCGGACCGAGGAGAACTGCTCGTAGGCCTCTGGCGGCGGCAGGTGGTCGATGTCGGGCACCTGCAGGGGAGGCACGACCATGGTGGCCTCGCCGGCGACGCCGAGGGACTGGCGGCTGGTGGTCAGCACCCGCACGCCCGGGCACCACCGCACCACCGCGTCCACCAGGTGCGCGACGTCCTCGATCACGTGCTCGCAGTTGTCCAGCACGAGCAGCATCTCGCGGTTCTTGAGCTGCTCGATGACGGTGTCCAGGTCCTCGTCGGCGGTCGGCCCGCCGATGCCCAGCTGCTCGATGACGGCGTCGACCACCAGCGAGCCGTCCCGCACGTCCTCCAGCCCGACGCACCAGGCCTTGTCCCGGAATGAGCGGCGCATGTTGTTCGCGACCCGCATGGCCAGCCGCGTTTTGCCGACACCGCCGGGGCCGGTCAGGGTGACGACCCGGGATTCGGCGAGCAGTCGCTTGGTCAGGGTGATCTCACGACGACGGCCGACGAAGCTCGTGACGTCGGCCGGGAGGTTGCCCGCTGGCTCCCGCAAACGGGCTCGCGCAGTAGAGACCACGCCACGAGCTTAACCGCGGAAATGCCCTCTGACCTGCGATCTTGTCCCCGCTTACGCCCCGTCACCCAGAAGTGTGGCCAAGGGAACAGATTCCCGCGGTCAATCACGCAGAAGAGCGGATCACGTCCCCCGGGTGCGTGAAGATCGCGTGGTCGAGGAACCGGGATTCCACCGCGCCGTGCGCGGGCACATCTGCCGGTCCGGAGAGCTCGTCGCCGTCACCTCGGAGGTCGTCGGCGGGGTGCTGTTCGCCGACGAGCCCCCGGCTCACCACATCCACTGGCTCGTCGTCTCCGACCAGGAGCGCCACCTGAACCCGGTGGTGCCGTCCGTCCCGGGGTCGGACAATGTCCCCGTCCGTTCGCGGGGAGGGCGAGATGCACGGGTCGGCGTCGTCATGACCGCCCAGCACTACCTGGGCGTATCGGGTCTCGCGCGGCAGCTCGGCGTGACCCGGCAAGACGTGTCGAAGTGGCTCAGCCGGTACCCCGCGGCCTCCGAGCACCCGTTCCCGGAACCCGATGTCGAGGTCGACGGCGCCCCGGGTTGGACGCTGGAGCGAGTACCCGAAGTCGAGCTGTGGCGGAGCAGCATCCCCGGGCAGTACGGCGGCTGACTCGTGCGTCTCGGTGCTGATCGCGCCCTGGATAGGGTGGGGGTGTGCGGTTCGAGGGTTTTGGGGATGGGGCTGTCGAGTTCTTCGACGGGCTCGAGGCGGACAACTCGAAGGCTTTCTGGAGCGACAACCTGGCCCTCTACAAGGAGCACGTGCGGGGGCCGATGGAGGCGCTGATCGCCGAGTTGGAGCCCGAGTTCGGGCCCGGATTCGGTTCGGGGAAGGTCTTCCGGCCGCACCGGGACGTGCGGTTCAGCCGGGACAAGTCGCCGTACAAGACGCACTGCGGGGCCGTGATCGAGCAGGGGCGCGGCGGCGGGGCTTACTACGTCGAGGTCGGCGCTGCCGGGATGATGGTCGCCGGCGGGTGCTTCCACGCCGAGTCCGACCAGCTCGCGCGCTTCCGGACCGCGGTGGACACCGAGATCCACGGCGAACACCTGCGGCGGCTGCTCGACGAACTGGAGGCCGCTGGCTGGGAGATCGCCGGGGAGGCGCTCAAGAGCCGTCCCCGCGGGTTCGACGCCGACCACCCACGACTCGATCTGCTCAAGCGCCGGACGCTTTACGTCTTCCAGCGCTGGGAACCTGACGACGCGCTCCACGAGCGCAGCTGCCTGGACCGGGTTTGGCAGGCGTGGACGCAGGTCCGCGAGCTCAACCAGTGGTGCGCCGATCACGTCGGGGTCACCGGGAAGAAGCGCCGCTGACCTTCCGCACCAGCGCCACGACCGCACAGCCGACGATCGCACCCGCGGTGTCCACCAAGCCGTCGGCCAGCTCGCAGCTGCGGCCGAGCGGCAGCAAGCCCTGCAGCACCTCCGACGCCGCCGCGTAGCCCACCAGCGCGGGAAGCAGCTTGACCAGCGGGAATCCGGCGATCCGGCCGGTGGTGGCAAGGGCAGCGAACAGCACGAAGTGCACGACTTTGTCCGTGCCGGGCGGCGCGCTCGGCACGCCTGACGCGGGCATGAACAGGATGAGCAGACTCACCAGCGCGACGATGCCGAACGGTAGCCGGGTGAGCTGCTTTCTGTAATGATCCAGCAACGATCTCCCCGATGGGCCTTCTGCGGGCATGGCGCGTGCTGCGCACGCCGGTCAACAGACTAGGCTGGCATGATGTGAGTCGACGAGCCAAGATCGTTTGTACCATGGGCCCTGCCACTGCCACACCGGAGAAGATGGCAGAGCTCGTCAGCAGCGGAATGGACGTCGCCCGGCTGAACTTCAGCCACGGCAGCCACGCCGATCACCAGCAGGTCTACGACATGGTCCGGGCGGCGGCCAAGGAATCCGGCCGCGCCGTGGGCATTCTCGGCGACCTGCAGGGACCGAAGATCCGACTCGGCAAGTTCGCCGCCGGGCCGGTCGAGTGGCGTACCGGCGACATCGTGCGCATCACGGTCGACGACGTCCAGGGCACCCACGACCGGGTGTCCACCACCTACAAGGGCCTCGCCAACGACGCCAAGGTCGGCGACCGACTTCTGGTCGACGACGGCAAGGTGGGGCTGACCGTCACCGGCGTCGAGGACAACGACGTCGTGTGCGAGGTGACCGAAGGTGGTCCGGTTTCGGACCACAAGGGAATCTCGTTGCCGGGCATGGATGTTTCGGTGCCCGCGCTGTCCGAGAAGGACATCCAGGACCTGGAGTTCGCGCTGGTGCTCGGCGTGGACTTCATCGCACTGTCCTTCGTTCGCAGCCCGGCCGACATCGACCTGGTGCACCAGGTCATGGATCGGGTCGGCCGCCGCGTCCCGGTGATCGCCAAGCTGGAGAAGCCGGAAGCGGTGGACAACCTGGAGGCCATCGTCCTGGCCTTCGACGGCGTCATGGTCGCCCGCGGTGACCTCGGCGTCGAACTCCCGTTGGAGCACGTGCCGCTGGTGCAGAAGAAGGCGATCCGGATCGCGCGTGAGAACGCCAAGCCGGTCATCGTCGCCACCCAGATGCTCGACTCCATGATCAACAATTCGCGTCCGACGCGCGCGGAGACCTCCGACGTCGCCAACGCGGTGCTCGACGGCACCGACGCCGTGATGCTCTCCGGGGAGACCAGCGTCGGCCGCTACCCGGTGGAGACCGTGCAGACGATGGCGCGCATCGTCGAAGCGGTCGAGGCCGGGTCGACGGAGCCGCCGCCGCTGAGCCACGTCCCGCGCACCAAGCGCGGCGTGATCTCCTACGCGGCGCGCGACATCGGCGAACGCCTCAACGCCAAGGCCCTGGTGGCCTTCTCGCAGTCCGGCGACACCGTGCGCCGGTTGGCCAGGTTGCACACCCGGCTGCCGCTGCTGGCGTTCACCCCCGAGGAGTCGGTGCGGAGTCAGCTCGCTCTCACTTGGGGGACTGAGACGTTCCTGGTGCCTAAGGTCGACACCACGGACCAAATGGTGCGGCAGGTGGACCAGGCGATGCTGTCCCTGGGGCGCTCGCAGCGCGGTGACATGGTAGTCGTCGTGGCGGGTTCGCCGCCCGGAACGGTCGGTTCGACCAACCTCATCCGCGTGCACCGGTTGGGTGAGGAAGACCACGTCTGATCCGCTGATTCGGACGGGAGCCACCCGGCGCTCCCGTCCGTTCTGACCTGGTGCAAGACCTGATGAGGAGCGCGCAGTGACCGAAGCGGCCCGAGCCGCCGCCGCAGACCCAGCGGGAAACCGCTTGCCGGGCGACGTCCCGCTGGACGTCAACGGCATGCCGCACGGCCAGCCGGTGCTGGACAGCCTGGTGGCCCTGCTGGACCTCGAGCGCATCGAGGAGAACATCTTCCGCGGGGTCAGCCCCGCGTCCTCCCCGGTGCGCGTGTTCGGCGGTCAGGTCGCCGGTCAAGCGCTCGTCGCAGCTGGTCGCACGGTGCCGCCGGAGCGGCGGGTGCACTCGCTGCACGCCTACTTCATCCGGCCTGGCGATCCGAGCATCCCGATCGTCTACGAGGTCGACCGCACCCGCGACGGCCGTTCGTTCACCACCCGCCGAGTCGTGGCGGTGCAGCGCGGCAAGGCGATCTTCTCGCTGTCGGCGTCGTTCCAGGTCGACGAGGGCGGCATCGACCACGCCGAGCCGATGCCCGACGTGCCGGACCCGGAGACGCTGCCGACCTACGGCGAGCAGGTCGGGTCGCTGTTCGAGAAGCTCGGGAAGGTGCAGCCGCGCCCGATCGACGTGCGCTACGTGACCGACCCGCCGTGGGTGAGTCGCGAGAGCGGGAAGCGCGAGGCGCGCAGCCAGGTGTGGATGCGGGCGGACGGCGTGCTGCCCGACGACGACCTGCTGCACGTGTGCACCGCGGCGTTCGCCTCCGACATGACGCTGCTGGACGCGGTGCTCGCCCGGCACGGCGTGTACTGGGGTCTGGACGACGTCAACGGCGCGAGCCTGGACCACGCGATGTGGTTCCACCGCCGCTTCCGCGCCGACGACTGGCTGCTCTACGACTGCGCTTCGCCCAGCGCTTCCGGCGGCCGCGGCCTGGCGACCGGCCGCTTCTTCTCCCGCGACGGCCAGCTCGTCGCCACCGTCGTCCAGGAAGGCCTCCTCCGGGTCAACGACTGACCCGGCCCCGGACCTGCTGATCCGCAATTCCCATTGAAATCGGATGTCCGATTTTTGCGTATCTGGGTACCGACGCGTCGGCGTGTGTCAGTTGCGGCGGCGGCGTTTCGGGCGCAGGTGGCGGGGCGGGGTCAGGGCCTTGGTGCGCAGCTGTTCCAGGACGATCGAGCTGGTGAAGTGGCGGACCTCGGTGCGGGAGGCCAGCTTGTCGACCAGGAACTCCTGCATGTGCTTGGTGTCGGCCACCGCGATGTGCAGCAGGAAGTCGGCCTGACCGCTGACGTGCAGCAGCGAGCGGGTCTCCGGCTGCTTCATCACGAACTCGCGGAACTGGTCGACGACCTGCCGGGTGTGCGGCCGGACGTTGATCGCCACCACCGCCTCCAGCGCCAGTCCGGTCGCGGCCGGGTTGACGTCGATGTGCGATCCGGTGATCACGCCCTGTTCGCGCAGGCGGCGAACTCGTTGCAGGCAACTGGAAGCCGCCAGGCCGACCCGTTCGGCGAGCGCGCGGTTCGGCAGCGTCGCATCGTTCTGCAACAGCTCCAAGATGCGCCAGTCAACCGAATCAAGTTCTACGAAGTCCTGCATATCCGAAGATGCTACGGCGCAGGTGGTGAAGCGGCGAACAGACACCCGAAAATATCAGCACTTCCCAACCACTTCTTTCGAAGGAGGAGTCGTGCACATCGCCTGGGGGCCGTACCTGCTGGCGCTGCTGGTGATCGTCGTAGTACCGGGTCCCGACTTCGTGCTGGTCACCCGCAATGCGGCGACCGGTGCGCGGTGGGGCTGGTTGGCTGCGGCCGGTTCGACCTGCGGCCTGCTGGTGCATGCGACGGCAGCCACCCTGGGGCTTTCCGCGCTGGTGGTCGCCGTTCCGGCGGCGCTGTTCGTGGTGAAGGCGATCGGCGTGGTCTACCTGGCCTGGATGGGCTTCCAGATCCTGCGCAAGGCCGGCGCCGCTACCAACCAGGAGCCCGCGCTGGTGGTGCCGACCTCGGGGCGCTCGGTGTTCCTGCGCGGACTGCTGACCGATGTGCTCAATCCCAAGGTCATGCTGACCTTCCTGACGTTGCTGCCGCAGGCGATGGACCCGACCGCCGACCCGATGACCCAGGCCGCTCTGCTCAGCGCGGTCGCGGTGAGCGGATTCGCGGTGTGGTGGCTGATCGTGGTGCCCTCGGTGCGCTGGTTGTCGGCGCTGCTGGCCGACCCGCGGCGGCGCAAGGTCTTCGAGCGGTGCTGCGGCGGCGCGCTGCTGGCGATGGCCACTTCGATCGCTGTTGCTTGAGTTCCTGTCTCCGGTGGTCCTTTTGCTTAGCGGTGCGGGTGTCTTGTGCTGGTCGTGAGCGGCCGTGGTTGTTAGAACGGCCATCGCCGCTCGCGGCGCGAAAATCCTTTGACGCTCCGTGTCGGTCTGTTTACTCTGCATGATCGGAGTGGGTGAGCCGAGGGAGTTGCGCGATGCGTCGACGTTGGGGCTTGGCGTTCGGATTGGTTGCTGCGATGGGGATTCCGTTCGCCCTCGTGGCTCCAACTGGTGCTGCCCCGACGGGGCCGGACGCGCTGCGCTCGGACCTCGACGAGATCCTCGCCGACCCACGGCTGGACGGTTCGCACGCGGGAGTGGTGGTCCGCGATCCAGCGACCGACGAAGTTCTTTACAGCAGGCAGGCCGCAGCTCGGGCCACTCCGGCATCCAACGCGAAGCTGCTGACCTCGGCCGCCTCGCTGGAGGCGCTCGGTCCGGACTACAAGTTCCGCACCGAGGTCGTCACCGATGCGCGCCAGGCGGGTCCGGTCCTGCTCGGCGATCTGCATCTGCGAGGCACCGGTGATCCGACGATGCTCGCCGCTGAATACGACCGGCTGGCGGAGCAGGTCGCTGCGTCCGGGATCCGCGTCGTGCAGGGCGGTTTGCGCACCGACGACACCTGGTTCGACGACGTGCCGCTGGGCACCGGGTGGGCCTGGGACGACGAGCCGTACTACTACTCCGCGCGGATCTCGGCGTTGACCGTGGCGCCCGACACCGACTTCGACGCCGGAACCGCGATGGTGCGGGTCAGCCCGACAGCCGAGGGACAGTCGGCCCAGGTTCAGCTGGATCCGCCGACCGACGTCGTGCAGATCGACAACCAAACCACCACTTCCGCCGCCGACGGTGAGCCGGACGTCGTGGTCGAACGCGATCACGGCGGATCGCGGGTGGTGGTGAGCGGGTCGGTTCCAGCCGGAGCGGAGCCGGTCGTGGACTTCACCACGGTGCCGGACCCATCCGCCTACGCCGCCGATGTGTTCGCCAAAGCCCTCGGCGCGCACGGCGTGCAGGTGCGCAACGCGGGGGCGAAGGCGGCACCGGACGGTGCGCGGGTGCTAGCCGATCGGCAGTCGATGCCGTTGCGCGAGCTGCTCGTGCCGTTCATGAAGCTGAGCAACAATGGGCACGCCGAAGTGCTGATCAAGGCGATGGGCCGGGAGGTCCGCGGCGAGGGCAGCTGGGCAGCCGGCCTGGAGGTGCTCGACGAGAAGCTGCGCGGGATGGGGCTGTCGCCGGAGGTGCTGCGCATGGTCGACGGCTCCGGTCTGTCCAGGATGGACAGCGTGACGCCGGAACAGCTGACCGTGCTGCTCGACAACGCTCGCGAGCGCCCCTGGTTCCAGTCCTGGTACGACTCGCTGCCGGTGGCCGGCGTCGCGGACCGAATGGTCGGTGGCACGCTGCGCAACCGGATGGGCGGGACGGCGGCGGAGAACAACGTGCACGCCAAGACCGGTTCGCTGACCGGCGTGACCTCGTTGTCCGGCTACGTGACCGCGGCGAACGGTCGGGATCTGGTGTTCTCGGTCCTTTTCAACGACTTCGTCTCCGATGCCCCGCAGGATCTGGAGGACGCGATCGCCATCCGCCTCGCCGAATACCGGGGCGCCGACGATCAGCCGCACGGCCGGCCACAGGTGCCGCAACAGCGAGTCCAACGCGACCAGCCGAACACCGAGGTCGATGAGGGCGACCTGGAGTGCTCCTGGGTCAAGGCCTGCTGAGCACCGGCTTCCGTCGCGGAAATTTCCAATTTTAGGGAAATTTGGAATCCTCCGAATCTCGGGCTGGGCGCTCCTGCGTTGATCAGCCGGAGGGCTACCGCGCGTGGTGGAGCGGATGCGTTTTCACGGGTAGCGGCGCTACAGTACGACGAAGGTGTGACTTCAGTCTCAGGGTTGGGTAAGGGGCATTGCGGACACCTGGCGCTCATTGCGCCGGTAGCGTGACAGGGATAGTCGAAGCCCCCCGCCCGAGGAGCCCGTTCCGTGACCTTCATCAGCGACGTTCTGGCAGCTGTCGGAAGCCTGCCGAAGCCGCTACTGGTACTCGTGACCGGAGCCCTCGTCCTCGGCGAATGCACCATCGGCCTGGGTTTCCTGGTGCCGGGTGAGAGCGGGCTGCTGATCGCGTCGGCCGCGGTCACCGACCCGGGCTTCTTCTTCGTACTTGCCGGAGTCGTCGCGCTGTGCGCGGCCGTCGGGGACAACATCGGGTTCTGGCTGGGCCGCCGATACCGGCTGAAGATGCGCGAGACCAAGGTGGTCCGCAAGCTCGGGCAGCAGCACTGGGACCGAACCGGGCAGCTGCTGTGCAAGTGGGGGATCGGCGCGGTGCTGCTGGGCCGTTTCCTTCCGGTGGTGCGCACGCTGATGCCGGCGGCGGCCGGGGCCAGCGGGATGTCCTACCCGCGGTTCGTGGTGACCTCGCTGATCGGTGCGGTCGCCTGGTCCGCGACGCACGTGAGCATCGGCTGGCTGGCCGGAGCCTCGGCGAAGTACATCGAGGACGCGCTGGGCCGGGCGAGCTGGATCCTGGCGGCAGTGGTCGTCGTGGTGGGCGTGGTGATCTGGCTCCGGCGCCGCAAGCGCGGCTCGAAGCAGCCCGAGGCGGTGCCGGAGGAGACTGCGAAGGACGTCGAATCCGCGGCCTGAGCAGCCGGGCTCAAGCGCACAGCGCGGCGAGTTGTTTGCGGTGTCTGGTGAACAGTTTCGGGTTGTTCATGGCCAGGACGCCGGTCGGTTCGCCGTCGTGGTGGAAGGTCGCCACGAACCGGCGGTCGTCCGGTGCGCCGTCGACGATCTTCACCTGGTCGTCCGGACGTGCCTGCCCGGCGAACTGGATCCGCACCCCGTACTGCTCGGACCAGAAGTACGGAACCGCGTTGAAGTCGGCCGCGGTGTACCCGGCGAGCAGGTTCCGCACTGCGGTGGCCGGTTGTTCCAGCGCTGTGGTCCAGTGCTCGAAGCGCTGCCCGCGATAGCGGGCCACATCGCCCACTGCCACCACGTTGCTCAGGCTGGTGACGCCGCCGGCATCGCACTCGACGCCGTTGGACACCGCGAGTCCTGAGCCGCGCAACCAGTCGGTGTTCGGCCGGGCGCCGATCCCGGCCACCACGACGTCCGCGGGCAGCACTGTGCCGTCGGTGAGTTCCACCGCTGACTCGCGCAGCTGCGAGACTCCGATTCCGCAGCGCAGCCCGACGCCGTGATCGGTGTGCAGCGCCGCGCACACCGCACCCAGCTCTTCGCCGATGATGTGCGCCAACGGCACTTCGAGCGCTTCCACCACCGTGACGTCGATGCCGAGCGCGTGGCAGGTCGAGGCGACCTCGGCACCCACGAACCCGGCGCCGACGATCACCACCCGCGTGCCCGGTTGCAGCGCTCCGCGCAGCGCGATCGCGTCGTCGAGGGTGCGCAGGGTGTGCACGCCCGGGAACAGCGTCTTCGGTGCCGCGCCGGTCGCGATCACGACGCCGTCCGCTCGGCAGCGGGTGCCGTCGTCGAGCTCGACCGCCGCCTCGTCGGGGACCAGGGCGACGGCTCGGCGACCCAGGCGCCACGTCGCGTCCGCCGCGGCCAGTTCGGCGTCGTCGGCCAGCGCGAGATCCTCCGCGATCAGCTCGCCGGTCAGGAACGCCTTCGACAGCGGTGGTCTGTCGTACGGCTGGTGCGGTTCCTCGCCGATCAGCTCGATCCGGCCGTCGAAGCCCTGGGCGCGCAATTCCTGCGCCGCCTGCCACCCTGCCAGGCCGGTGCCGACGACCGCGACCGTCCTCATGCGACCTCCGCCGTTTCGGTCTCGACGTAGACCATCCCGTTGGCGATCTGCACCGGGTAGGTCCGCACTGGCTTCTTGGCCGGCAGGCCGCACGGCAGCCCGGTGCGCAGGTCGAACGCCGCCGCGTGCAGCGGGCACTCGACCCGGCAGTCCTCCACCCAGCCCTCCGCCAGCGAGGCGTCCTGGTGGGTGCAGGTGTCGTCGATCGCGAACAGCTTGCCGTCGACGTTGAACACCGCGATAGGCACGTGCGCGTCGATGCGAACGGACTCGCCGGGGGGCAGCTCGGACATGGAGCAGGCTTCGAACATCTGGACCTCCGTTGCGCTATCCAGAACACGGAGTGCAATGCGCAACAATGTGCGGCTCCGATCAGGGGTACGTCAAGAGGGTTCTGCCGTTTCTTCGTCCGTGACGTCCATCCGTGTTACGCGGCGGGAAAACTCGGCTTCCGCTCTTGACGGCGACGGGGGTCGCCGGTGACCGTGTTGCTCATATCGGAACTTGGCGCGCATAGCGCAACAACCCCCCCACTGCTTGACGAGCCCTGGAGGCACCATGGGCAATCAGCCCCGCGTGGTCGTCATCGGAGCCGGAATCGTCGGTTGTGCCATCGCCGACGAGCTCACCGAACGCGGCTGGACCGATATCACCGTCCTCGAGAAGGGCCAGCTGTTCGCCACCGGTGGCTCGACCTCGCACGCGCCGGGGCTGGTGTTCCAAGCCAACGCGTGCCGGACCATGACCCGCTTCGCCGCCTACACCGCGCAGAAGTACCGCGACCTCGAGGGCGAGTGGTGCTTCCAGCCGCTCGGTGGCCTCGAGGTGGCGGCCTCGCCGGAGCGGTGGGACGAGGCCAAGCGGCGGCACGGCTGGCTGACCTCGTGGGGCGTGGAAAGCTACCTGCGCGACCCCGGCGAATGCGCCGAAATGCACCCGCTGGTCGATCCCACGCGCATCCAAGGCGGGTTGCACATCCCCACCGACGGCCTGGCCAAACCGGTCCGCGCTGCTGAGGCTCAGGCCCGTCGAGCGATGGCTCGCGGCGCGCGGTTCCTGTCGGGGCAGCAGGTCGTTTCCGTGGAGCGCAGCGCAGGTCGGGTCACCGCCGTGGTGACCGATCAGGACCGCTTCGCCGCGGACGTGGTGATCTCCTGCGCAGGAATGTGGGGTCCGCTGATCGGTGCGCTGGTCGACCTGGACGTCCCGCTGGTGCCGATGGCGCACCAGTACGCCAAGACCGGGCCGCTGGCATCGCTGACCGGCCGCAACGACGAGCGCACCGAGGCCGGGCTGCCGATCCTGCGGCACCAGGACGGCGATCTGTACTTCCGGGAGCACGTCGACCGGATCGGCATCGGCTACTACGGCCACCGGCCGATGCCCCTGGATCCCGCAGCGATCCGCGAGTCGGGTTCGACGGTGATGCCCTCGATCGAGCCGTTCACCGCGGAGGACTTCCAGCCGGCCTGGGACGACGCACGGGCGCTGCTGCCGGAGCTGGCCGACACCGAGGTCGTCGAGGGCATCAACGGCCTGTTCTCCTTCACCCCGGACGGCATGCCGCTGCTCGGCGAGCACCCCGACCTGCACGGGTTCTGGGTCGCTGAGGCCGTGTGGATCACGCACTCGGCGGGCGTGGCGCGGGCGATGGCGCAGTGGCTGGTCGACGGGCAACCGGCCGAATCGCTGCACTCCTGCGACCTCAACCGGTTCGAGAACGCCCAGCGCAGTCCGGAATACGTGATGGAGCGCAGCTGCCGAAGCTTCGTGGAGGTCTACGACATCCTGCACCCGCTGGAACCCGGCCAGGAGCCGCGCCCGCTGCGGACCAGCCCGTTCCACGAGCGGCAGCAGGAACTCGGCGCGGTGTTCCTCGAAGCGTCGGGCTGGGAACGACCACACTGGTACGAGGCGAACGCCAACCTGCCCGAGGTGGCTGAAGTCCCGCCGCGCGGCGAGTGGGAATCCAGGTTTTGGTCGCCGATCGCCGGTGCGGAAGCCCTGGTCACGCGCAAGCGAGTGGCGATGTTCGACATGACGCCGCTCAAGCGCCTGGAGGTCGCCGGGCCGGGTGCGCTCGACTTCCTGCAGTGGCTGACCACCAACAACCTGGCCAAGAAGCCAGGCTCGGTGACCTACACGCTGTCGCTGGACGAGGCCGGGGGAGTGCGCAGCGACCTGACGGTGGCGCGGCTGTCCGAGCAGCGCTTCCAGGTCGGCGCCAACGGCAACCTCGACCTGGAGTGGATGCGCCGGCACGCGCCGTCCGACGTGCAGGTCCGCGACATCACGCCCGGAACGTGCTGCATCGGCGTGTGGGGGCCGCTCGCGCGCGAGCTGGTGCAGCCGTTGACCGACGCCGATTTCTCCCACGAGGGCTTCGGTTTCTTCAAGAACAAGGCGGCCTTCATCGGTGGTGTTCCGGTGACCGCGATGCGACTGTCCTATGTGGGCGAACTCGGCTGGGAGCTCTACACCACGGCGGATCAGGGGCGGAAGCTGTGGGACGTGCTGTGGGAAGCGGGGCAGCGGCTCGGCGTGATCGCGGCTGGGCGCAGCGCTTTCAACAGCCTGCGGCTGGAGAAGGGCTACCGGTCGTGGGGTGCGGACATGACCACCGAGCACGACCCGTTCGAAGCCGGCCTGGATTTCGCCGTCCGGATGAACAAGGACTTCCTGGGCAAGGCAGCGCTCGCCGAGCGAGCGGGCGACCGTCGGCTCTGCCCGCTGCTGCTCGAAGACCCCGAATCGGTCGTGATGGGCTCCGAACCGGTCTACACCGACGGCCAACCGGTTGGATACGTCACGAGCGCGGCCTACGGATACACCATCGGCGCGAGCATCGCCTACGCCTGGCTACCGAGTTCCCTGGCCGTGCCCGGAACCCGCACGGACATCGAGTACTTCGGCGAACGCCTCCCAGCGGTGGTCGCCGAAGAGCCCCTGTTCGACCCCGAGATGAAGCGCCTGCGCAGCTGAGCCGTCCTCGGGAAAACCACAGTTTCAATTGAAACTGTAAATCCCAGGCACGACGGATCACAGTTTCAATTGAAACTGTGATCCCGGTGCCCCAGCCGTGGGGACCTGTCCGTCGAGACCGGGTGGGTTGGAGGCGGGTTTTTGACATCGCAGTGTGCGCGCGGCGGGCGCGCCGCGTCGTAGACCAGGTTTTGGAGGATGCATGACGACGACGGACCGGCAGGCCAGTCTCATCTCCACGTTGCCCGGCCACTTCTACACCGACCCGGACCTGTTCGCGCTGGAGCAGGACCGGATCTTCTACACCACGTGGTTCTGCGCCGTGCGCACCGCGGACCTGGCCGAGCCGGGTCGGTTCCAGACCGTCCAAGTAGGACGCGAGAGCGTGCTCGTCGCGCGGGGCAGGGATGGTGCGTTGCGGGCGTTCCTCAACATCTGCCGGCACCGCGGCGCGCAGCTGTGCACGGCGGAATCCGGGCAGGTCAAGCGCAGCTTCCAGTGCCTGTACCACGCCTGGACCTACGGCACCGACGGCAAGTTGGTCGCCGCCCCGAACCTCACCTCGATGCCGGACGTCGACCGGACCGAGTACGGCCTGATCCCGGTAGCGCTGCGGGAGTGGCTCGGTTACGCCTGGGTGTGCCTGGCCGACGAACCGCCGTCGTTCGAGGAGCAGGTCATCGGCGCGGTGGCGGAGCGGCTCGGCAGCACCGAGGTGATCGACGGCTACGGCGTGGACGGCTTGTCGCTGGGCCGCCGCATCAGCTACGACGTGCGCGCCAACTGGAAGCTGATCATCGAGAACTTCATGGAGTGCTACCACTGCGCCACCATCCACCCCGAGCTCACCGAGGTGCTGCCCGAGTTCGCTGACGGCTACGCGGCCCAGTACTACGTTGGCCACGGCGCGGAGTTCGGGGAGGAGGTGGAAGGGTTCACAGTGGACGGAACCGGTGGTTTCGGCCGCCTGTCCGGAGTCGGCGACGAGCACGACCGCCGCTACTACGCGATCACCGTCCGCCCCCAGGTGTTCGTGAACCTGGTGCCGGACCACGTCATCGTGCACCGCATGTTCCCCCTGGCGGTGGACCGAACCCTGGTCGAGTGCGACTGGCTCTACGCGCCAGAAGTCCTCGACGCAGGCCACGACATCTCCCGCTCGGTGGAACTGTTCCACCGAGTCAACGAGCAGGACTTCGAAGCCTGCGAACGCTGCCAACCAGCTATGAGCTCCCGCGCCTACGCGGCCGGAGGAGTCCTGGTCCCCTCCGAACACCACATCGGAGAGTTCCACGACTGGCTCCGCACCGAGCTGAACCTCTAACGGTGAAGGGCCTCCTTGCGGGGCGGCGGTCGGGCGAACGGGCGGGCTTGCCCGAAGGTGCCCTTCACCGCTCACTTGACCGGGTGGCCCGACGGGCGCGGAGGAGTCGGGTCGTGACGAACCAGGCGACCGCGACGAGCACTGCGACGACGACCACCTGCTGGAAGATCCCGACGTAGGACTCGACCAGCCACCAGCTCCGGCCGAGGAGGTACCCGGCGAGGACCAGGGCGGTGTTCCAGATCAGGCTGCCGAGCGCGGTCAGGAGCAGGAAGGGCGCCACCGGCATCCGCTCCACCCCGGCGGGCAGCGAGATGAAGCTGCGGAAGATCGGCACCATCCGGCCCAGGAACACCGCCTTGGTTCCGTGGCGGGCGAACCACGCCTCGGTGCGGTCTACGTCGGCGACCTTGACCAGCGGCAACCTGGTCGCGATCGCGCGGGTGCGGTCGCGACCGAGCCAGGCACCGAGGTAGTACAGCACCACCGCCCCGACGATCGAACCGAGCGTGGTCCACAAGATGGCCCCGAGCAGGCTCATCGAGCCCTGAGCTGCGGCGAACCCGGCCAGCGGCAAGATCACTTCGCTGGGGATCGGCGGGAACAGGTTCTCCAACGCCACGGCCAGCCCGGCACCGGGGCTGCCGATGGCCTCCATCAACCCGGTGACCCACCCGACCAGTCCGTCGATGACGCCACGCTGCTCCGGGAAGGCTTGGTGCGCTTGCTGGCCGAAGAGGGCCACGAGGTCCTGGCGGCGGTCGGCGACGCGCCGAGCTTGCTCGTCGAGGTGGACCGCTACCGCCCCGACGTCGCGGTGGTCGACGTGCGGATGCCGCCCACCCACACCGATGACGGCCTGCGCGCTGCGCTGGAGATCCGGCGCCGGTTCCCGGAAGTCGGCGTGCTGGTCCTCTCGCAGTACGTCGAGAAGCGCTACGCGGTCGAGCTGCTGACCGGTGATTCGGCGCGCGTCGGTTACCTGCTCAAGGACCGGGTGGTGCAGATCGACGAGTTCCTCGACGCCCTGCAGCGGCTGGCCGAGGGCGGTGTTGCCTTCGACCCGGAGGTGGTCCGTCGTCTGCTGTCCACCAGCGCCCGCGACCCGCTGGCGGCACTGACGCCCCGCGAACGAGACGTCCTGGACGAGATGGCCCAGGGACGGACCAACGCGGGGATCGCGGCGAACCTGCACATCTCTCAGAGCGCGGTGGAGAAGCACG
Source organism: Saccharopolyspora sp. NPDC002376 (assembly GCF_053593195.1). NCBI lineage: Bacteria > Bacillati > Actinomycetota > Actinomycetes > Pseudonocardiales > Pseudonocardiaceae > Saccharopolyspora > Saccharopolyspora sp. NPDC002376. Next base: position 32,558 of record NZ_JBSFBZ010000008.1, on the reverse strand, counting down.
CGAACGCGATCTTCGACAAGCTCGACCTGCCCCGGACCACCGGCTACAGCCGCCGAGTTCTCGCGGTCCTGCACTACTTGAAGTCCGGACCGGCTACTTCTCACGATTAATATCCACGAGTAATCGCCGGACATCGCAACGCGTGGAGCGGTGGAAATCACGTGGAGGTCTTGCTTAGCTTGGTGATGTGTCAAGCAGTCTGAGCATTTCGGTGATCCTGCCCGAGGAGTCCGCCTGGAACCTCGTGGAGACCAAGCTCCTGGTCGACGATCAGGACCTGATCGGACCGGAGTTCGGCGAGGGGCCGAGGCTTGATCCCGAGATTCTGCTGGGGCCGGACAGCCCGCTACTGCCCGAAGACGAGCCGCGCGAGGTGATGCTCGCCGAAGCCGAGTGCACGTGGGGCTGCTGCGGTGCGGTCTTCGTCCGCGTCAGCCGCGACGGTGACGAGATCGTCTGGAGCGAGTGGCCAGGATGTTCGAAGTGGACCCCAGGCGCTGCGAGCAGTAGTTGCAGTCCTCCGGGCACATCCCGCTCTTGACGTTGATGATCGTGTTGAGCTTCACCCGGCGACCGAAGAAGTGCCGCCTGACCCGTCCGGCAGCGGCGACCGTTGGCGCACCGCGGTCGAGCGACTTGGCGACCAGCACGTCCAGCGAGATCGCCATGCCACCGAGCCTGGCGGAGCCGGAACGGCCCCAACAACGTTGTACTGCTACAAGATCGACCGCGCCCCGTTGCCGAAATCCGTCCCGACGCGCGAGCTGTTTCGAATGAATTTCGGGTGGGCGCAATTTCGCGAGAAATTGCGCCCACCCGAGGTGGCAGTGCTCGGTTACTTCTGCACCTGAGCGGGTTCCGAGCTGCGCTTGCGCACCGCGACGTAACCCACGCCGATGGCGATGGCCAGGATCGGCGTGATGTACAGGGCGATGCGGGTCTCCTCGTCGAAGGCCAGCAGCACCACGACGAACGCCAGGAACGCCAGGACCACGTAGTTCGACCACGGGGCGAACGGCATCCGGAACGGCCCGGACGGGAGCTCACCACGGGCCACCTTGCGGCGGTAGCCCAGGTGGGCGATCACGATCATCCCCCAGGTGAAGATCGCACCGGCGGTGCTGGCGCTGGTGATGTAGGTGAACGCCTGCTCCGGAACGAAGTAGTTGAGCACCACACCGATCAGCATCGCGCAGAACGTCACGGCGATCGCCCGCGCGGGCACCGCCCGGCCGCTGAGCTGGCCGACGGCGCGTGGGGCCTGGCCGTCCTCGGACAGCGTGCGCAGCATCCGGCCGGTGGAGTAGATGCCGCTGTTGCACGACGACAGGGCCGCCGTGGTGACCACGAAGTTGACCACGCCCGCGGCGGCGGGGATGCCGATCAGGGTGAAGGCGTGCACGAACGGGCTGATGTCGGTGGGGAACTGGAACCACGGCACCAGCGCGGTGAGCGCGATCAGCGCGCCGACGTAGAAGATCAGGATCCGCCACATCACCGAGTTGATGGCCCGAGGCAGCACCTTCTGCGGATCCTTGCTCTCGCTGGCGGTCTGGCCGACCATCTCCACGCCGACGAAGGCGAACATGACGATCTGGAACGCCAGCAGCGAGGACGCCAGGCCGTTGGGGAACAGCCCGCCGCTGTTCCAGATGTTGCTCAGCGAGGCGGTCGGGCCCAGGTCGCTGAAGCCGAACACCAGGATCGCCGCGGCCAGCACGATGAGGCCCAGGATGGCCAGCACCTTGATCAGCGCGAACCAGAACTCGAACTCGCCGAACAGCTTCACCGCGATCAGGTTCACCGCGCTGAGCACGATCAGCGCGCCCAGCGCCGGGATCCACTGCGGCACGTCCGGGAACCAGAACAGGAAGTACTTGCCGACCGCGGTGATCTCGGCCATGCCGGTGACGATCCAGACCAGCCAGTAGCCCCAGCCGACCGCGAACCGCGCCCACGGCCCGACGAACTCACCCGCGTACTCGGCGAAGGAACCGCTCACCGGGCGGTACATCAGCAGCTCGCCGAGCGCCCGCATGACGAAGAAGATCATCACGCCGGCGATCGCGTAGATCAGGATCAGGCCGGGGCCGACCTGGTGCAGCGCCTTTCCGGAACCGAGGAACAACCCGACGCCGATCGCTCCGCCGATGGCGATCATGTTGATGTGCCGGTTGCTCAGATCCTTCCGATACTCCTCGGTGGCTGGTTGGCTCATCGAAGTGGACTCCTCCAAGAAGCGGTGCGGGTTTTCGGTGCGGCGGAACCACGTGGGCCGCCTCCCGCAACACGGTGCCCGTCAGCGTGTTTCGCTGGAACTGCGCAGATAATCCGGCATCCGATCGGTGCCCGCAAGGGATTCGGAGCAGTTGAGACCGGCCCTCTTCGGGGGGGAGAGATCGATTGGATACCGGAGCTCGAGGAAGAGAAAATTCAGAAAAAAACGGCCGGCGCGCGCAAATCGGATTTGCGTGCGCCGGCCGTTGAGTGCCGGAACCGTCAGAGGTTCGGGTACAGCGGGTGCTTCGCGGCCAGCGCCTCGACGCGGGCCCGCAGCTTCGTGCTGGTGGACTCGTCGAAGCCCGGCCTGAGCGCCTCGGCGATCACGTCGGCGACCTCGGTGAACTCCTCCTTGCCGAAGCCGCGGGTGGCCAGCGCCGGGGTGCCGATGCGCAGACCCGAGGTCACCATCGGCGGGCGCGGGTCGTTGGGCACCGCGTTGCGGTTGACGGTGATGCCGATCTCGTGCAGCCGGTCCTCGGCCTGCTGACCGTCCAGCTCGGAGTTGCGCAGGTCGACCAGCACCAGGTGCACGTCGGTGCCGCCGGAGACCAGCTGCACCCCGGCCGCCTTGGCGTCGTCGGCCAGCAGCCGTTCGGCCAGGATCTGCGCGCCCTCGATCGTGCGGCGCTGCCGGTCCTTGAACTCCTCACCAGCGGCGACCTTGAACGCGACCGCCTTGCCCGCGATCACGTGCTCCAGCGGCCCGCCCTGCTGACCGGGGAACACCGCGGAGTTGAACTTCTTGGTGAACTCCTCGTCGGAGGACAGGATCACGCCACCGCGCGGACCGCCCAGGGTCTTGTGCGTGGTGGTGGTGACGACGTGGGCGTGCGGCACCGGGTTCGGGTGCAGGCCCGCGGCGACCAGACCGGCGAAGTGCGCCATGTCCACCATCAGGTAGGCACCGACCTCGTCGGCGATCTCCCGGAACCGCTTGAAGTCCAGCTGCCGCGGGTAGGCCGACCAACCGGCGACGATCAGCTGCGGCTTGTTCTCCCGCGCCAACCGGGCGACCTCGTCCATGTCGACGCGGTGGTCGTCCTCGCGCACGTGGTAGGGCACCACGTTGTAGAGCTTGCCGGAGAAGTTGATCCGCATCCCGTGGGTCAGGTGGCCGCCGTGCGCCAGGTCCAGACCCATGATGGTGTCGCCCGGCTTGAGCAGCGCGAACATCGCCGCCGCGTTGGCCTGTGCGCCGGAGTGCGGCTGCACGTTGGCGTAAGAAGCGCCGAAGAGCTCCTTGATCCGCTCGATGGCCAGCCGCTCGATGACGTCGACGTGCTCGCAGCCGCCGTAGTAGCGGCGGCCAGGGTAGCCCTCCGCGTACTTGTTGGTCAGCACCGAGCCCTGCGCTTCGAGCACGGCCTGGGGCGCGAAGTTCTCCGAGGCGATCATCTCGAGCGTGGTCTGCTGGCGGTTGAGCTCGGCGCCGACCGCCGCCGCAACCTCGGGGTCCACCGCGGCCAGCTGGTCGTTGAACAGGTCCGGTGTCGACATGGTGTTGCCTCCTGTGTTTCTCTCAGGCGTTGCGGCGGTAGAACGGCAGCTCGACGACCTGCACCGCGACTGCTTTGCCGCGGATGTCTACCTGCAGCTGGGTGCCGGGTTCGCTGTGCTCGCGGTCCACGTAGGCCATCCCGATCGGGTGGCCCAAGGTCGGGGACGGGGCGCCGCTGGTGACCACGCCGATCTCGGCGCCGTCGGCGTCCAGCACGCGGTAGCCGTGCCGGGGCGCGCGGCGCTGGTCGGTGCTGAGCCCGACCAGGGTGCGCTCGGTGGGCTTCTCCGCGACGGCGGCCAGCGCTTCCTTGCCGACGAAGTCGACGGTCTTGTCGAGCTTGACCACCCGGCCGAGGTTGGCGTGGAACGGCGTGAGCTCGGCGGACAGCTCGTTGCCGTACAGCGGCATGCCGGCTTCCAGGCGCAGCGTGTCGCGGCAGGACAGCCCGGCGGGCTGCAGCCCGTGCTCCGCGCCCGACTCGGTCAGCGCCTGCCACACGGCCTCGGCGTCGCCGGGCGCGGTGAACAGCTCGAAGCCGTCCTCGCCGGTGTAGCCGGTGCGCGCCAGCAGCACGTCCTTGCCCGCGACCTGGGCCGGGTAGCCCGCGTAGTACTTGACGCCGGAGAGGTCGGTCTCGGTCAGCGGCGCGAGGATCGCGACGGCGTTCGGGCCCTGGATCGCGATCAGCGCGTAGTCATCGGAGACGTCCTCGTGCTGGGCGTCGAACCCGCTGATCCGCTCGGTCAGCTCGGCGGAGACCACGGCGGCGTTCGCGGCGTTGGCCACCACCAGGAACTCCTGCTCGGCGAGGCGGTAGACGATCAGGTCGTCCAGCACACCGCCCTGCGCGTTGCAGATCATGGTGTAGCGCGCGCGGCCGGGCGTGATGCTGGAGGCGTTGGCGACCAGCGCGTGGTCCAGCGCGGCCGCGGCTTCCGGGCCGCTGATCCGGATCTCGCCCATGTGGCTCAGGTCGAACAGGCCGGCCGCGGTGCGCACCGCGTTGTGCTCGGCGATGTCACCGGAGTAGCGCAGCGGCATCTGCCAGCCGGCGAACTCGGTGAGGTTGGCGCCGAGTTCCTCGTGCACGTGGTGCAAGGGCGTCTGTCGTGGCGACGACATGGTGGTGGGACTCCTCCTGGTGGGCGCCGGTCGGCAGTCGAGGGCCGGTCAGCTCACTGCGCCCAACCTTATCGGGGACACCTCGACCCCGACCTGCGCGGGCTGCGCTGGTCGGGCGGTCTCCCCGGAGTCATTGGCCTGAGAGTTTCGCCACCTCGGGAGGTGGCTTGCACCGTGGGCGAGAAGTGCATGCTTCTGCTTTTCTCCGTGATCGCCTGGTGTCGTGCGGTGCCGGTGCCTGAGAGTTTGCTGGGGAGTGTTGCTCCTTCGGCGCCCCGGTCCCGAGAAGGGCCGGAGTCTCTCCCGCACGACGTCGTAGGCGCGCTATTCGGTTCTGCGTCAAGGACGCTACGAACCACCAGTGACCCACGTCAACCGGAAGGATGAGTGATCTCGTGCCGACTTGCTGTGGAGTTCTGAAAGAGCGTGAGGTCCAGTGGAGTGAAGCAGCGGGATCCCAAGAGCGTCGCGGAGTTAGTCGATCAAGGTGACGTCACGAGTGGAAGGCAACGGCGCTCATCTATACCGACCCGGAACTGGTCAAGCGCTTGAGTGGTCCGATCGAAGGGGACTTTGGCCCGGTGCCTCCGCCGGAAGGAGTCGATGAGTGACTCCCAAGCGTTAGCCGGTGAGTTCTCGGTACTGCTTCTGCAGGCCGTCGATGAGGGCTTCGAGGGCTAGTTCGAAGCTGGCTGCGTCGATTTCCGCTGCGTGTTCGCGGAGCAGGTGTGCCTTGTTCAGGTGGGGGAAGCGGTCGCCGTAGAGGTCCGCGTCGTCCGGGAAGCCGCCGCTGAACGAGCCCATCGCCGAGCCCACCACCAGGTACTTCGTCGAGGCGCCGATCATCGTGGCGTAGCGCTGCGGCCAGCCCGCGCTGGTCAGGCCGCCGTGCACCGCATCGGCTCGGCGCAGGGCGTTCTCGCGGCGGGCCGGGCCGTAGGCCAGGAACGGCACCAGGTTGGGGTGGGCCGCCAGCGCCGCGCGGTAGGAGCGGGCCCAGCTGCGCAGGCCGGTCGTCCAGTCCTGCTCGAAGTCCGAGACGTCCACCGAGCCCATCACGTCTTCGGCGATCTCGTGCAGCAGTTCTTCCTTGGTCGCGACGTGGTTGTACAGCGAGGCCGCGCGCACTCCGAGGCGTTCGGCGAGGCGGCGCATGGACAGCGCTTCCAGGCCATCGGCGTCGATGATCTCCAGTCCGACGCGGCGGATGCGTTCCGGCGACAGCCGGGGAGTGGTCGGTCTGGGCACGTCTTCTCCTAGTCGGATCTCTTGCGGCGCTCGCCGGGGCCGTCTTAGGCTGCCATAAAACTAACAACGTTAGTTAGATGGCCGCAGGAAAGGATCCGGCAATGGTCGACTTCTCGCTCTCCGACACCGAACGCGACATCAGGGACTGGGTGCGCAACTTCGTCCAGCGCGAGCTGGCGCCGCTGGAGCCGGAGGTGCTGCGCCGCGAGCGGGCCGGCGAGCGCGGCCTGACCAAGGACGAGCAGCACGAGCTGCAGCAGAAGGCGAAGGAAGCCGGGTTCTGGGGCGTGCAGACGCCCGAGGAGTACGGCGGAATGGGCCTGTCAGCGGTGATGTCCGCGCTGATCGAGATCGAACTCGGCCGCACCTACGTGCCGTTCCGGTTCGGCGGCTACGCCGACAACATCCTCTACTACGCCAACGAGGAGCAGAAGCAGCGCTACCTGCTGCCGACCATCGAGGGCACCCGCAAGTCCTGCTTCGCGATCACCGAGCCCGGCGCCGGGTCGGACGCCAAGGACCTGCGGACCACGGCGGTCAAGGACGGCGCCGAGTGGGTGATCAACGGTGAGAAGACGTTCATCACCGGCGGCATCGACGCCGACTTCGTGATGGTCTTCGCCGTCACCGACAAGGAGAAGGGCGCCAACGGCGGCGTCACCTGCTTCCTGGTCGACCGCGACATGGGTTGGAAGTCCGAGCCGATCGACATCATGGGCCCGTGGGAGCGCCAGCCGGCCGCGCTGGTCTTCGACAACGTGCGAGTTCCTGAGGGCAACGTCCTCGGCGAGGTCGGGCACGGCTTCAAGCTCGCCATGCAGTGGATCGGCCACGGCCGCTACATGCTGCCCGCGCGAGCGCTGGGCTCCTGCGAGCGGCTGGTCGAGATGGGCATGGACTACGCCAAGCAGCGCGAGACCTTCGGCAAGCCGATCGCCGAGCGCCAGGCGATCCAGTGGATGGTGGCGGACTCGGCGGTGGAGATCGAGGCACTGCGCTGGCTGGTGCTGCAGGCGGCCTGGCAGATCGACCAGGGCATGGACTCGCGCCACGCGCAGTCGATCGCCAAGCTCTACGGCGCCACCCGCGCCAACGAGATCGTCGACCGGGTGCTGCAGATGCACGGCGGCATGGGCTACACCAAGGAGCTGCCGATCGAGCGCTGGTACCGCGACCTGCGCCTGCTGCGGATCTTCGAGGGCACCGACGAGATCCAGCGCCGCACGCTGGCCCGCAACCTGCTCAAGGGCCACGCATCGGTGCGCGGCGTTCTGGGCTGATCCTCCCACCGCGTCGGTATTCTGCTGATCAACAGTGAGTCCGAGATGCGGGGAGTAACGATGTCGCTGTTCGACAAGGTCACCGAGTTCGCCAAGAGCAAGCAGGGCAAGCAGGTCATCGACCAGGCGAAGAAGTACGCCACCGACCCGAAGAACAAGGAGAAGCTCGACCAGGTCAAGGACAAGTTCCTCGGCAAGGGCGACAAGAAGAGCTGACTCCCAAGACCAACGGCCCCGACTCCTTGGGTTCCAGAGTCGGGGATCGTTGTCCCCTTCTCCCCGAGAAGGCCGCCGTGTGGCCGGATTTTCGGCCTTCCCCGGCCCATTGATCGGTTAGGATTCGCGCTCGTTGCTGGCGTTGGGGAGGGGCGGTCATGTCGCAGCCACCTAGGCCTGGGGATTCTCAGGGAGCTGGTGGGGGCGTGCCGCCTCGCCGGCAGGGGCCGCCGCAGCCGTCCGGGCCGATTCCGACTCCTCCGCCACAGCAACAGGTTTCGAACCCGACGCCTCAGCAAGCTCCGAATCGGCCTGGGGCTGTGCTTGGTGCTGCTGCGCTCGGGGGAATTGTTGCGCTGGTCGTGCTCGGGGTTGCCGTTTACACGTTGGTCGCCGGGCTTGCTGGGGCCAGTGGGGGCGGGGAGATCGCCGTCGTGCTGCTGACGTTCATCGTCGGCGCCGTTGGCGTCATGCACGTGCTCGGAGTTGTCCGGCTGCTGAATCCGCGGTTTCCCAACACCGGGACGATGGCGATGGCCGGGTGGATCACGGTGGCCGTCACCGGGTTCGGCGTGCTCCGTTCTTTCCTCGGGCGCGGTGATAGGCCGGACCTCACCACGATGTTGGTATGGGTCGTTCTGGCTGCCGCTGTGATCACGTTGATGGTGCTGATCACGCGTCCGTCCGTCACGCAGTGGGTGCAGGCGACCCACGCGCACTCCCGCCAGCTCGGCCGCTCCCCCGAACAACGCCGCTGACCGCGGAGGGCGTCCAAATTTCCTTAAAATTGGGAAGGTCTGGGACAGCGCCGGGGTGGGAAATTCCAAATTTGGGGAAATTTGGGAGGGTTCCGCCGGGGCGCGGGTGGGTCAGCGGTTCTGCTCGGGGAAGACCAGGCGGTCCACGAGGAAGAACTTGATCACGAACATCACCACGTAGGTGCCCAGGAACGCTCCCCAGACGACCGCCACCTGCGCGCTGCGGGCATCTGGGAACAGGGACCGGGCGAGGCTTTCGGCGTTGTGGGTGGCGAGGGCGGCCAGCAGGGCCGTGGTCACCGAAATGATCGCGTAGCGCAGGATTTCGCCGCGCAGGTTCGCTCGGTCGGTGCTGCCCCAGGTGCGTCGGTTGAGGGTGAAGTTCGGGATCGCGCCCGCCAGCCACGCCATGATCGTCGCCGCTACCGGTGCGGCGCCGAGGGAGTAGGCGAGCAGGAAGACGACCTGGCTGATCGCGGTGGCCACCACCGATGCCGCGGCGAACCGGCTGATCAGTCGCCAGTACCGCTTGGCACCAGTCGTCTCGGTGGCCTGCGGTGCCATCTCGCCTCCGTGGGATCCGCGTTCGGCCGAACGATACCCAGCGGCGCTTCGCGCGGGCGTGAGTGCTGGAGACATGAAACGTCGTGACCGAGGCGGATTGCACGGTTGCGCTGTGCTGATGTGGGTGCGGAGGATTGGGCCGCGTGGCGGCTGGAATATACCAACGAGCCGGTGCACACTTGACCGCGAAACGTTTGCGGCCGCGTTCAAAGGCCGCGGTACGGGGAGCGGTGCCCCGGGCGGGGAGTGCTGAACTCCTCACCCGGGGCACCTACCGTGTGTCGGGGGGCTTCCACACGGTCTACCGAACAGTAACTCGTTCGGTTGATCTCGGCGATACGGCACGTGGGTAAATCTTCGCTCAGAGTCAGCATTGCGTGGTCGCCGCTGAAGGTTGTGCTGAATTTTCGAAGGGGTGGCGGCTCTGGTGGAACCGTCACCCCGGTGCGAGGTCAGCTGCGCACTGCCTCCGCAGTCTCCGCCACCTCGTCGGTGTCCCCTGCGCGGCGCTCTGCGAGGTGAACTCGGACGGTGTAGGCGATGGCGGCCACCCAGGCCACGACGATCACCGAGTAGATGATCGCGTGGGACGGCCCGGGAAGGTCGAAGTCCTTGATCAGGGTCCGCGCGTTGGTGAACACGATCAGCCCGCCGGCTCCGACGCCGATCAGCCGCATCGGCACGATGCGCACCAGGTAGGCCGCCAGCGGCGCGGCGACCACGCCGCCCAGCAGCAGCGCACCCACGGTCGTCCAGGACAGGTTCTGGTGCGACAGGGCGAACAGGAAGCCCAGGCTCGCCGCGGCCGCGATCAGGAACTCGCTGGTGTCCACGGAGCCGATGACCTTGCGCGGTTCGACCCGACCGGTGCTCAGCAGCGTCGGGGTCGCCACCGGGCCCCAGCCGCCACCGCCGGTGGCGTCCACGAACCCGGCGACCAGGCCGAGCGGGGCGAGCAGCTTCGAGCTGACACCGGTGAGCTGTCGGCGGCGCAGCGGGCGGAAGGCGAATCGCGTGAGCACGTAGGCGCCGAGCACGAGCAGGATCGTCGACATCCACGGCTCGGCGGCCTCGGTGGAGAGGTTGCTGAGGACGGTGGCGCCGAGGAACGCGCCGATGGCGCCCGGCACGCCGAGCGTGATGACGACGCGCCAGTCCACGTTGCCGAACTTCCAGTGCGAGAGACCGGAGGCCAAGGAAGTGCCCAGCTCGGCGAGGTGCACCGAGGCTGAGGCCAGGGCCGGGCTCATCCCGGCGGCGAGCAAGATCGTTGTCGAAGTGACGCCGTAAGCCATGCCCAGGGATCCGTCGACCAGTTGCGCGACGAAACCGCCGAGCGCGAATATCAGGAACGCTTGCACGATGTTCTCCGAGGGTGCGAGGGGTGCCGAAACCGGCGCACGGGGGAACGCGCGCTGCGATGCGAAGCCGGAAACGGGGGAGTGGACGGTGCGAGCGGGGCTACCGCGCGCGCCGACACCCTGCGGAGGTGACGCGGCGGAGGTCGACGTGGAGGCGCTGCACGAGCAGCCGCCACTGATCACCAGGCGTCATGCGCGCCAGTGAAGCAGATCCTGCGGTTGAACGGCACCGGCTCTCAAAGTGCGGGAGGCCTGGAATCGCCGGTTCTTGTGCGCAAGGCCACTTCCAGCGCCGGATGATCTTCCGGGTGGAAGCTGCTCGCACTGTTCGCCGGGCTTGTGGCCGCAGTGTCCTCTGTGGACTGACGGGGCGACGGCGCCTTCTGGCGGGGTGGCGAGCCTTGATCCGCGATCGGGATGCGGACCTGCGAAAACCGGCCTCTCTCTGATCGTCTTCGCGGCGGATTGGATGGAAATGCCTCGCCGCGGCTTCTAAAGATGACGGCCGTTATCAGATGGTCATCTTTGTTGAACACTGAGAGTGATGATCTGCGTAGCCTCTGCGTCTTGATCTTCAGGTGAAAGGGCTATCGGTTGCGTCTGTTGATAACCCTCAGCTACTTTCACCGCTCGTACGTCACGGTTCGATCACGACGATGTCTCGCTCCCCCGAGAGGCATCACCCGCAATCCCCCGAGCGGGAAGTGGCCGGACCTCCCCGGACGGAAGGTGAGGATGGGCAAGCACAGCAAGGAGGGCGGCCATACCCCGAAGGCCGCCCTCCCGCTCCGGAACAAGGTCGTGGCCACACTGGTCGCCGGTGGCGCCTTCGCCGCCGTGGGGCAGCCGCTGGCCGCGGCCGACGGGCAGCCCAGCGGCCCCGAACGCAGCGCGGCCGTGAACCCGCTCTCCGCGAGCAAGAAGCTGAGCCTTGCGGTCAACGGAACGTCGACCAGCCCGGCCTCGGTCAAGCTGCTCGCCGCCGAGACCTCGACCGACTCGGTGGAGGAGTCCCGCCAGGTCGACAAGGCCGAGGCCATCGAGAAGGAGCACGAGGAGGCCGAGCAGGCCCGCCAGGAGGCCGAGCGCGCCGCTGCCGAGGCCAAGCGCGCCGAGGAAGAAGCGGCCCGCAAGGCCGCGAACGGCTTCGTCAAGCCCGCGGAAGGCACCTTCACCTCCGGCTTCGGTGCCCGCTGGGGCACCAGCCACAAAGGGATCGACATCGCCAACAGCATCGGCACCCCGATCCTGTCGGTGGCCGCCGGCGCCGTGATCGACGCCGGCCCGGCCAGCGGCTTCGGCCAGTGGATCCGGGTGAAGCACAACGACGGCACGGTCACCGTCTACGGCCACATCAACACCATCGACGTCAGCGTCGGCCAGGAGGTCGGTGCCGGCGAGCAGATCGCCACGATGGGCAACCGCGGCCAGTCCACCGGTCCGCACCTGCACTTCGAGGTAATCGTGGGTGGCGCCAAGATCAACCCGGTGTCGTGGCTGAACGAGCGCGGCATCGAGGTCTGACCACCTCCCCCCGAGCTGCCGCCCGGGACCCGACTCCCCCGACGGGTCCCGGGCGGTTCCCCATCCCAGGCCCGTTCTCACGAGGATGATCAGTCTGCTGCTGTTTTGGCTGGTTTTTCTTCTTCGAGGCGTTGGCGGAGCCAGATGAGGGTTCTGGAGAGCAAGCGCGAGACGTGCATCTGGGAGATGCCGATCTGCTCGGCTATCTGGGTCTGGGTCATGCCGCGGAAGAAGCGCATCACCAGGATCCGGCGTTCCCGGTCCGGCAGGCCCTGCAGCAGCGGGCGCACCATCTCGCGGTTCTCCACCTCGGCGAGTTCGGCGTCGTCGGAGCCGATCGCATCGCCCAGCGGGATCTCGTCGGTGTCGGTGAGCAGCTCGTCCAGGGAAGCGCTGCGGTAGGCGTTGCCCGCCTCCAGTCCCCGGTACACGTCGTCGGTGCTGATGTTGAGGTGCTTGGCCAGCTCGCTCGGAGTCGGGGCGCGGCCCAGCTCCTGCGACAGGCGGGCGATCGCCGCCGACACCGACAGGTGCAGTTCCTGCAGGCGGCGCGGCATCCGCACCGCCCAGCCGGTGTCGCGGAAGTGCCTGCGAACCTCGCCCATGATCGTCGGCACCGCGTAGGACAGGAAGTCCACACCGCGGGTCGGGTCGAAGCGGTCCACCGCGTTGATCAGCCCCAGGGTGGCCACCTGGGTCAGGTCCTCCTGCGATTCGCCGCGGTGGCTGAAGCGGCGGGCGATGTGCTCGGCCACCGGCAGGTGCTCGGTGACCAGCTTGTCCCGGAGCGCGGAGTGGCGAGGGTCCTGCTTGCTCAGCTTCGCGAGCTCGCCGAAGAGCGGCGCCAGCCGGTCGTAGCGCTCGTTGCGCGAATGCCCCGTCGGCTTGGATTCCGCTCGTCTCACACGTGTGCCGTCCGTCCCTTGGTCAATTCGATCCGCACCAGGTGGCTGCCGTTGGCGGCAGCGGGATCCGACTCGACCGAGGTTGACACAACGTCCGCAAGAGCGCTTAGCACGCGCCAGCTGAAAGTATCTTTGCGCGGGCCGAAGGCGTCGTCGCTGAGCACTTCGGCGGTGACCGACAGGACGTCGCCCGCGGTGTGGAACCGGCACACCAAGGTGGCTTCCGGTGCGGCCAGCCGGACCAGCGAGGAGCAGGCCTCGTCCACCGCCAGCCGCAGGTCGGCGATCGAGTCGACGTCGTAGTCGGCGCGCATCGCGAGGTCGCCGACCACCGCGCGCATCACCGCCAGCTGGGCGGGTTCGGCCGAGATGCGGACCTCGACCACGTTCGCCGCGGATGTCATCGGCTCGCCCCTCGCGACCTCGCGTTCCACGCTCATCCCGGGCCACCTCGTCTCGGTCGGTGCGGCGCGACCAATCACTCGCAGTCACCTGCGTACCCGAGCCCCGCACCGAACAAACGGGCGCTCCCGGCTACAGGAGGCTGCTCCAGTAGTCCCAGAAGCGCAGCAGCACCAGGACCACGATCACCAGATACCACAGGACCAGCACGACGCTGTGGACCCTGGCCAGCGCCACGCCGACGGACTGGCCGCCACCGAAGTTGCCCGCGGTGAGGTTGTGCAGCGTGGTGTACCAGAACAGGGGGATTGACACGGCCCACACGATCATGCAGTACGGGCACAGCGCGCCGATCTCGTAGAGGCTCTGCACCACCAACCAGTGGATGAAGGCCACCGCGAGCGTGGTGCCGAGCTGCATGCCCAGCCAGAACCAGCGCGGCGGGCGGAAACCCGCCAGCACCGCGACCCCGGTCGTGACCACGACCGGGAACGCGGCGACCCCGATCAGCGGGTTCGGGAAGCCCAGCACCGCGGCCTGGGCGCTGTCCATCACCGAACCGCAGGAGATGATCGGGTTGATGCTGCAGGTCGGCACGTAGCCGGGGTTGGTCAGCTTCGCCAGCTTCTCGACGATCAGCGCGAACGAGCCGGCCAACCCGATGAGTCCGCCCACGACGTAGAGCCAGCCCAGGCCTCGGGGCCGCGGGGCAGTGCTGGGTGCACCGGTCTCGGTGCCTTCAACGGCGTGGGCGGCGCTCACTTGCCCAGCTCCGAGTCCAGCTTGCTGCGGAAGGCCTGGTCGAGCTGGTCGTAGGTCTTCACATCATCGCCCGGCTTGAACTGCCGGCCGTTGATGAAGAGCGTCGGCGTGCTGGTGACCCCGGCCTTCTGGCCGTCCGCCACGTCGGCGTCGATCTTGGCGTTGACCTGCGGGGAGTTCACGTCCGCGCGGAACTTGTCCATGTCCAGGCCGATCTGCTGGGCGTACTGCTCGAACAGCCCGCGGGCCTTGGCCTCGTCGTTGCTGACCTGGCCGTCCGGAGTGATCGCCCACGCCTCGTAGTTGTCGTAGATGGCGTGGTACATCTCCTTGAACTTGCCCTGCAGCGCGGCGGCTTCGGTGGCCTGCGCGGCCGGTCGGGCCAGCGGGTGCATGTTGTCCAGGGGGAAGTTGCGCGCGACGAAGGTGATCTTGCCGGCGTAGTCGGCTTCGATCTTGTGGGTTAACTGCGTGTAGTAGCTCCAGCAGGCCGGGCACTGGAAGTCGAAGAACTCGACCACGGTGACCTTGCTGTCGGGCGTGTCGACGAGCACGTTGCTGTCCGGCTTGCGCAGCAGCTCGGCGGCCACCGGAGGACCGGAGTCCTCGTTGGTGCCGCTGCCGCCACCGCGGTTGAACCACAGCACGCCGCCGATCACCAGCACGGCGACGACCAGCACGGCGGCGGTGAGGATGACGTTGGTGGACAGTCCGCTTCCCTTCTTGGACAGCGGATTCTTTTGCTTCGACATCGGGTGCTTTCACCTTCGGACAGGGCCAGGGGAGTAATTCCAGTTTCTCGCATTCACTCGTTCGTGAAGCTGTGCGGGGGTGGAACTCACAGACCGTTCACAGCAAGTTCTCAGCTTCCGGGTGGTTTGCGGTTCGCCGGAGGTCGGGTACGCATGATTCGATGAGCGATCCGCTGCGCTTGGTCGACCGCGCTGAACAGGGCAGACTCCGGTCCTGGGGCGGTGGCACCTGGCACGAGCCGGCGCTGGCCACCCTGACCCACCACCGGTTCTCCGACTCCGGCTGGATCTTTGAGCGCAAGCTCGACGGGGTCCGGGTGATCGCGGGCTGCGACGGCGGCCGCCCTGTGCTGTGGTCGCGCAGCCGCAAGCGCGTCGACGCGGCCTACCCGGAGGTCGTCGACGCGCTAGCCGAGCAGGGCGCGGACCAGTTCGTGATCGACGGCGAGGTGGTCGCCTTCGAGGGCGACCGGACCAGCTTCGCCCGGCTGCAGAAGCGGATCCACCTCACCGACCCGAAGGCGGCCAGGCGCACCGGGGTGACGATCTACTACTACGCGTTCGACCTGATCGCCTTCGGCGGCGTGGACCTGACCGGGCTGTCGCTGCGCACCCGCAAACGGCTGTTGCGGGAGTGCTTCGAGTTCACCGATCCGCTGCGGTTCAGCGCGCACCGGGTCGGCACCGGCGAGGAGTTCTTCCGCGAGGCGTGCCGACGCGGGTGGGAAGGGTTGATCGCCAAGCGCGCGGACCGGCCCTACCGCGGCGGCCGCGGCCGGGACTGGCTGAAGCTCAAGTGCGTCGCCGATCAGGAGTTCGTCATCGGCGGGTTCACCGACCCGAAAGGCTCCCGGTTCGGCTTCGGAGCCCTGCTGGTCGGCTACTACCAAGGCGATCGACTGCGCTACGCGGGCAAGGTCGGCACCGGATACGACGAGCGGACGCTGCGGAACCTCCGGACCGAGCTCGACGCCCGGTCCCGGAACACCTCACCGTTCGCCGACGAGGTCACCGAACCAGCGGTGCACTGGGTGTCGCCGGACCTGGTGGCGCAGATCGGTTTCACCGAGTGGACCGACGACGGCAAGCTCCGCCATCCCCGATTTTCCGGACTGCGCAACGACAAACTCCCCGAAGACGTCGTCCGCGAAGCCTGACGCCGGGCACCGAGAAATTGCGCCCTTGCGTCAGCGGGCGATCTCGATGGAGGTGTCGCTGGCTGCCGGTTGTACCGGTAGTCGAGTTTCCCCAGGATTGGGGCTCCACGTCGCGAGCAGGACGGTCGACACGACCATCATCAACGTTCCGACAACCGACACGATCGTGCGGCTGTTGCTCTGCATGGCGTGGGCCCCAACTTTCTTGCGCAGGGATGAGGTGGGTTGTGAGGACGCCTAGAACGGGTGTCTCACCCCGGATGTCGCCGCAAGGGGGGACAGCGTTAGCCATCCGCGTCGTTGTTCCTGGTGTGATGCGGAACTCCCTGGCGTGGGGTGCTTTCCGTGCCTGACGACCACAGCCCCAGTTGCTGCAGGTGGTGGATCAGCAACTCCCCGGTGTGGGCCACGTGCTTGTGCATCGCGGCGCGCGCGCCGATCGGGTTGTGCTGCTGCAGCGCGATCAGCAGCGCCTGATGGTCGGTGACCGCCATCTCGCGCCAGCCGGGCACCGACGCGGCGACGTGCTGCGGCGCGTAGCGCACCGCGATTCCCAGGAACCACGACAGTTTCGGCGATTCCGCGATCCGCCACAGCTGCGCATGGAACCGGGCCACCAGGCCGCCGACGTCGGCCAGCACGAACTGCGCCGTCAGTCGCATCTCCTCCATCAGCTCGGCGAGTTCGGCGAGCTGCTCGGCCTCGATCCGCTGCGCGGCGCGGGCGGCCAGCTCCCCGGCGAGGCTGGCCTGCAGGCAGTGGGCGTCGGCGAAGTCGTGGCGGCTCAGCGGCGCCACGGTGAACCCGCGCCGCGGTTCCAGGTCCACGAATCCCTCGCCGCGCAACGCCAATAGCGCTTCACGCACCGGCGTGACGCTGACGCCGAGGTTGTCGGCGAGCCGTTCCAGATGCAGGTGATCGCCCGCCCGGAGCCGGCCGGTCATGATCCACTCGCGCAGTCGACCGGCCAGCTCGTCGGGCAGCCGCGGAGACTGGGCGTGCATCGCCGCGTTGATCACCGCTCGGATGCCTCCCGCGCAGCGCCGGTCGGAGACGTCGCAGCGGTCCGCGCGTCAGAGGTTGTGTCGCCTGTCACGGGCAACTTGATACCACCTGTCGGGAGTAGTTGGTTCTGGCCATGGACGTTCCTCGCCTGCTGAACCTGCTCGACCTCGCCGAGCTGGGCACCGACAGGTTCCTGGGCAGCACCCAGCCGCTGCCCGAACACCGCACCTTCGGCGGCTTGCTGCTGGCCCAGTCGATCGCCGCGGCGGGTCGCACGGTGCTCGCGGACCGGCCGGTGCACTCGATGCACGCGCTGTTCGTGCGAGCCGCCGACCCGACCCGTCCGATCGAGTACGCAGTGGACCGGATCCGGGACGGCGGGGCGACCTCGTCCCGCCGGGTGGTCGCCGGTCAGGACGGGGTGGAGGTGTTCACCGCGCTGGTGTCCTTCCAGCGCGACCGCGACGGATTGCGGCACCAGGCGGACTTCCCGCCCGCGACCGCGCCCGAGGAGCTGCTGCCGCTGCACGAGCGGTTCGCCGACTCCGACGTGCCGATCCCGGACTGGTGGCGCCTGCCGAGGGCGATCGAACTGCGCCACGTCGACAAGACGCCGTACCCGCCGCCGGTCGAGCCCAGCCACTCGCGCCACCTCGTGTGGATGCGGGTGCCGGAGAAGCTGCCGGACGATCCTGCCGCCCGTCGCCCGACCACCACCCCCCAAGGAGGCGCTCCGCACCGCGGACTTTTTGACGCCTGCGCGCTGGCCTACGCCTCGGACATGACGTTGCTGGAGCCGGTGTTCCTGCTGCACGGCGTCGACCGGCATGCGACGGGGGTTCAGCTGGTCAGCCTGGATCACGCGATGTGGTTCCACGAGGACCTCCGAGCCGATGAGTGGCTGCTCTACGACCAGGACTGCCCGGTGGCGGCGGGCGGCCGAGTCCTTGGACGCGGCAACGTCTTCGACCGTTCCGGCCGTCACGTCGCAACAGTCGTCCAGGAGGGCCTCCTGCGCATCCAGCGCTGAACCGGAGGTCTGCAGTTTCAATTGAAACTGTGATCCGCCGTGGGTGGGATTTACAGTTTCAATTGAAACTGTGGTCTCGAGACGCCGGTTCCGGGCGGTATCGTTCCAGGTGTGGTAGTTGATCCTGCCGAGAACGCCGCTGATGTCACGCACGCGCTGGCCGGAGCCCGGCTCCAGGACTTGCCGACGCTGACCGAGCGGCTGATGGGTGCCATCTTCACCGACAACCCCGAGTGGACCGACTACAGCCCGGTCCCGAAGGAAGATCTGTGGGAGGGCTGTCGCAAGTACCTGGAACGCATCCTGCACATCCTCAGCGGTGCGGTCGCCGGTCCGGACGGTGACGACGTGGCCGCCGCGATCGGCCGTCGCCGCGCCGAGCAGGGTGTGCCGCTGGAGGTGATGCTGCGGACCTTCCGGCTCGGCGGCCGGATCGTCTGGGAGTCGCTGGTCGACCAGGCCCACCAGGACGGTGCGGATCCGGACGCGATGCTGGGGGTGGCGACCTCGATATGGACGGTGATCGACGGCCTGTCCTCGACGCTGTCGACGTCCTACCGCAACACCGAGCTGGAGCGGGTGCGCCGAGACGACCAGCGTCGGCACGCCCTGGTGGAGGACCTGCTGGCCGGTCGCGCGCGCGACATCGCCTTCGCGCAGCGCACCGCCAAGGAGCTGGACCTGCCCACCAGCGGCGCCTACCTGGTGATCGTCGCGGAGATGACCGACGACAGCGGGTTCGCCCTGCGCGGGCAGCAGGACGTGCTGAGCGCGCTGCACATCCGATCGGTGTGGCAGGTGCGGGCCGACTCGCTGGTCGGCCTGGTCGCCCTGGAACAGCGGCACAAGGAACTCGTGCTGGACACACTGCGCCCGATGGCGCGCGGCCGAGTGGCGGTGTCGCCGACGGTGCGGGGGCTGGCCGAGGTCGGCCTGGCCCACCAGCTCGCGCTGACCACGCTGGGGACGTCCTCCTACGGCACCTCGGAGCTGGTGACCCTGGAGGAACGGTTCCCTGAGGCGCTGCTGGTGCAGTCGCCGGACCTGGCGCAGCGCCTGCTGGAGTCGCAGCTGGGCCCGGTGCTGGAGCTGCCGGTGCGGGAGCGGGACATGCTGCTGGAGACCCTGGCGGCGTGGCTGGAGGAGAACTGCTCGACGGCCAACGCGGCGGTCCGCCTGCACTGCCACCGCAACACGGTCCTGAACCGCCTGCACCGCATCACGTCGCTGATCGGCATGTCACTGTACGGCCGTACGGCCTACGTCTCGCTGTCCCTGGCCCTGTCGGCCCTCCGCCTCCGCGATGGCCTGCGCGACTGAACGCCAGGCTTTCGGCGGTAGCCGGGTGTCGATCGGGATGGAGCCCGCGGCGTAGCCGCATTGGTCGAGGAGCTGGCCCATCAGCTTCACCAGGCGCAGGGTCACCGCCCGGCCCACCAGCTGGCGGTATCCGTGATCGGGTCACGGTTCGACGCGACCAGCGGGCCACCATCTCTGCTCGGCCGTTCCACCAACTCCGGCGCGTTCATCGCTTGCAAAACCAAGCGACTAGGCGTGCCGGCCTTGACGGTGGATGCGGCCTGCACATCGCAGTGGTGTCCTCGCTGGTGTTGTTCGGCGGCGCTTTTCCGCTTCTCGCAGAAGGACTTTCGGCGCTGGGAAGTCTGACCGCCGTGCCGTGGATCGCCGCTGGAACCGCTGTCATCACCCTGCTGGGCAAGCGCCGCTGAACGGAGGACTCGACGATGATCGCTTTGTCGACGCTGCTGGGCGACGCTCGTGCGCTGCACCCGGATCTGGTGCGGATCCGCCGCGATCTGCACCGGAATCCGGAGCTGGGGCTGGAATTGCCGCGCACTCAGGAGCGCGTTCTGTCCGAATTGGACGGTCTGGAGCCTCGGACGACCACTCGCTGCAAGCGGTCTTCGACGACCAGGTCCTGGCCGA
Source organism: Saccharopolyspora sp. NPDC002376 (assembly GCF_053593195.1). Taxonomy (NCBI): domain Bacteria; kingdom Bacillati; phylum Actinomycetota; class Actinomycetes; order Pseudonocardiales; family Pseudonocardiaceae; genus Saccharopolyspora; species Saccharopolyspora sp. NPDC002376. The sequence goes on along the minus strand of NZ_JBSFBZ010000008.1, from coordinate 12,741 downwards.
CGGAGCAGCGGCCTACGCGGCCCTAGCGGTGCAACGCCAGAAGCAACCGGCCTGAGAATCTGTTTCCAACCTCGTTTTGCGTGGCGGTGCGGGTGGTGGAACCTCGGAGCTTGTCTTTGATCCTGGTTTTTGATCTTTTGCTAGTGCTGCGAGGAGGACGTTTCGCTGTGCAACGGCGGCAGTCGGGCGAATGCGACTTTTCGGCACGCTGGGTGTCGGGTCGGTGCGGGACTGACTCGACTCCTGGGGTTTTACGCCCGGGGGCCCGCGTGGCGCGTGACGGCAATCTCAGCCACGGACGGTAATGTCCGCGTTACATGTTGTGTGCGTCACGCTGCGAAATGTGCGGTGTGCACAGTGGCGCCAGAAGAAGTCTGGGCGAGCGGGCATAGCGCGGAAGTGGTCGTTCTCACGACACTCTGAGTAAGAATGCCCGCTCGATCCGGGCTTTCCATAACCGGCGCGTGCGTTCAAAGGAGCACAGCGAAGTGCAGGAGTTCGACCTTCTCGTGGTGGGTGGCGGCCCCGGTGGGTACGTCGCCGCGATCCGGGCCGCGCAGCGCGGCCTCTCGGTCGGCGTGGTGGAAAAGGAGCGGCCCGGCGGGGTCTGCTTGAACTGGGGCTGCATCCCGACCAAGGCGATGCTGCGTTCGGCCGAGGTTTACGAGACCGTGCTGCACGCTGCCGACTTCGGGATCAACGTCGAGAACGTGAGCGTCGACTATGACGCCGTCCGACGTCGCAAGAGCAGCGTCGTCAAGGGCCTCACTGACGGCGTCGCCGGCCTGCTCAAGGCCAACGGTGTCACCGTCATCAACGGCCACGCCCGGTTCACCGGCCCGACCACCGTGGACGTCTACGCCACCGGTGAGTCGCCGCTGGGCGCCGAGGGCCCGCGCTACGCCGCCGAGCCGGCCGGTGCCAAGCCGATCGAGCAGGTCAAGGCCCGCGACATCATCATCGCCACCGGCTCGGTCCCCGTGCAGCTGCCGCTGCCCGGTGCGGACCTGCCCGGTGTGATCACCTCCGACGGCGCCTTCGGCCTGACCGAGGTGCCCAAGCGCATCGCCATCATCGGGGGCAGCGCAGTCGGCGCCGAGTGGGCGACGCTGTTCGCCACCCTCGGCAGCGAGGTCAGCATCATCGAGATGCAGAAGACCCTGGTGCCCGCCGAGGACGTCGAGGTCGGCAAGGCCCTGGGCCGCTCGTTCACCAAGCGCGGCATCAAGGTCCTCACCGAGGCCACCGTCTCCCGCGTCGACCAGGCCGCCGACGGCCTGAAGGTCACCGTGGACGGCGCCAAGCCGCAGCAGATCGACGCCGACGTGGTGCTGGTCGGGGTCGGCCGCAAGCCCAACACCGCCAGCCTGGACCTGGAAAAGACCGGGGTCGCCACCAGCGAGCGCGGTTTCATCAGCGTCGACGAGAAGCTGCGCACCAGCGTCGAGCACGTCTACGCGATCGGTGACGTCACCGGCAAGGCGCTGCTCGCGCACGTCGCGTCCCACCAGGGCATCGTGGCGGCCGAGACGATCGCCGGGCACCACGGCGCGATCGACTACAACGTCATCCCGGCGGCGACCTTCACCCACCCGGAGATCGCCAGCGTCGGCCTCACCGAGGCGCAGGCCAAGGAAGCCGGGCACGACGTCGTCGCCGCGAAGTTCCCGTTCGCCGCGCTGGGCCGCGCCCAGAGCTACGGCGACACCGAGGGCTTCATGAAGATCGTCGCCGGCAAGAAGTACGGCGAGGTCCTGGGCGTGCACATCATCGGGCACTCGGCCAGCGACCTGATCACCGAAGGCGCGCTGGCGATGTCTCTGGAGGCCACCCTCGACGAGCTCGCCGAGACCATCCACGCGCACCCGACTCTGGGCGAGGTCGGCATGGAGGCCGCGATGGCGGCCCTCGGCCTGCCGGTCCACGTCGCACCGCCGAAGAAGCGCTGAGCACGGAATCGAACTCCAGAAGCGGCCTGCGTAGCGGTGCCAGTAGCGGAACCTCAGACGCCGTCTCACTCCGGGAGCCCCGACATCATGAATGCAAATTCACCACGTCGGAGCTGTCCTCGCGAGACGACGTCTGAGAACCCGCGGCGGTGCCGGGTGAGCAGCCCCGCACCGCAAGCGGCTACCGCCGCTTCTGAATACAGTCGATCGAAAAGGGGACTGTGATGGCAACGACAGCCACGCGCAGCAAGCCGGCCACCCGCAGCACCGCCAAGTCGCGGCGCAGCAGCAGTGCGGTACGCGGCTCCGGCGGCGGACGCTTCGCCGGGGAGTCGCCGGAGCTGCTCCAGGACTACTTCCACGAGATGACCCTGATCCGCCGCTTCGAGGAGCGCGCGGCCCAGGGCTACACCCAGGCCAAGATCGGCGGGTACTGCCACCTCAACCTCGGTGAGGAAGCAACCGTCGTCGGCCTGATGCGCGCCCTGCGCAAGTCCGACCTGCTGTTCACCAACTACCGCGAGCACGGCTACGCACTGGCCAAGGGCATCGAGCCCGGCCGCGTGATGGCCGAGCTGTACGGCCGCACCACCGGCACCTCCAAGGGCTGGGGCGGCTCGATGCACATGTTCGACGTGGAGGCCGGGCTGCTCGGCGGCTACGGCATCGTGGGCGGCCAGATCCCGCTGGCCACCGGTGCCGCGCTGGCCATCGACTACCGCGACGGCGACCAGGTCGTGATGTGCCAGATGGGCGACGGCACCACCAATATCGGTGCGTTCCACGAGGCGCTGAACATCGCCGCGCTGTGGAACCTGCCGGTCGTCTTCGTGGTGATCAACAACCAGCTCGGCATGGGCACCACGGTCGACAAGTCCTCCGCGGAGCCGGAGCTGTTCAAGCGCGCCTCGGCCTACAAGATGCCCGGCGAGCGGGTGGACGGCAACGACGTGCTGGCGGTCCGCGAGGCGGCCACCCGCCTGGTCGAGCAGGCCCGCAACGGCGGCGGCCCGGCCCTGCTGGAGTGCGTCAGCGAGCGGCTGAAGGGCCACTCGGTGGTCGACCCGGCCAAGTACCGCAGCGAGGAGTCGGTCGAGAAGGCCAAGGAAGCCGACCCGGTCGCCGCTTTCCGCGCCCAGCTGATCGAGGCTGGTGTCCTGGACGAGGCCGCCGCCGTGGAAATCGAGCGCAAGGCGCAGGCCGAGGCCGACGCGGCGGTCGCGTTCGCCGACGACAGCCCGCACCCGGATCCGTCGACGCTGTTCGACTACACCTACGCCACCCCGGTGGCCAACGATTCGCGACGGCTTCCCGCCGACCCGGTCTTCTGACGCCACTCCGGGTTTTCCGCGAAAGTTCTCGTCGCGGTATTTGCGACACCCCGCCACTTGATCCGTGAGTGTTTTGGGCCGCTACAGCGGCCCAAAACACTCAAGGTCTCCATTGCTCTTTTCCAGGAGAAACACCCTTGGCCGTCATCACGTACCGCCAAGCGTTGCACGACACGCTTCGCGAGGAAATGCTGCGCGATGAGGACGTCTTCCTCATCGGCGAGGAAATCGGGGTCTTCGAGGGCTCCTACAAGATCACCGCTGGTCTGCTCAAGGAGTTCGGCGAGAAGCGGGTGCGCGACACCCCGATCGCCGAGGAGGGCTTCGTCGGTGCCGCGGTCGGTGCGGCCATGCTGGGCCTGCGTCCGGTCGTCGAACTGATGACGATCAACTTCTCGCTGGTCGCGCTGGACCAGATCGTCAACCACGCGGCCAAGATCTACGGCATGTTCGGCGGCCAGACCTCCGTGCCGATGGTCCTGCGCACGCCGGGCGGCGGTGGCCAGCAGCTGGGCGCCACCCACTCGCAGAACATCGAGCTGTACTACGCCTTCGTGCCGGGCCTGAAGGTCGTCGCGCCGAGCACGCCCGCCGACGCCAAGGCGCTGCTGCTGGCTTCGATGCGGGACAACGACCCGGTGCTGTTCCTGGAGAACCTGGCGCTCTACAACACCAAGGGCGAGGTTCCCGACGTCGTCGAGCCGGCCGAGATCGGCAAGGCGAAGGTGACCCGCGAGGGCACCGACATCACCATCATCGGCTACTCCCGGATGGCGCTGGTGGCCCAGCAGGTCGCCGACAAGCTGCACGCCGAGGAGGGCATCAACGCCGAGGTCGTGGACCTGCGCAGCTTGCGGCCGCTGGACCGGCAGACCATTGTGGACTCCGTGCGCAAGACCGGCTGCGCCGTCGTCGCGGAGGACGACTGGCTGACCTACGGCATCGGCGCGGAGATCGCCGCGTCCATCTCGGACGGTGCGTTCGACTACCTCGACGCCCCGGTCCGCCGCGTCGCGGCGGCGGAGGTGCCGCTGCCCTACGCCAAGCCGCTGGAGCGCGCCGCGCTCCCGTCCGCTGAGTCCCTGACGACTGCCATCCACCAGACCCTGGACGCGGTCGGTCGACGCCGCTGAGGCCTGTGCTCACCCGAGGAAGACGATGACTGAGATTCAGATGCCGAGGCTCTCCGACACCATGGAGGAGGGCGTGATCTCGACCTGGCGCAAGAAGGTCGGCGACCAGGTCAGCCGCGGCGAGGTGGTCGCGGAGATCGAGACCGACAAGGCCCTCATGGAGCTGGAGGCCTACGACGACGGGGTGCTGGAGAAGATCCTCGTCGACGAGGGCGCGACGGTGCCGATCGGCACCCCGATCGCGGTCCTCGGCGACGGCTCCGGCGCTGCGGCGGAAGCCGCTTCCGCTCCGGCCCCCGCTGCTGAGGCCCCGGCCCCAGCCGCCGAGCCCGCTGCGGCTGCTCCGGCTGCCGCCCCGGCTGCGCCCGCTGAGCCGGGTTCCAAGCCGAAGGCGTCGCCGCTGGCCAAGGCGGTCGCCAAGGAGAAGGGCGTCGACCTCGCCGCGGTGCAGGGCACCGGCCCCGGTGGCCGGATCATCCGCGCCGACATCGAGGCCGCCGCTGCTGCCGCCCCGAGCGCTCCGGCCGCCGCCCCCGCTGCTGCTCCGGCCGCCCCGGTTGCCGCGGTGAGCGAGGACGTCGAGGAGATCCCGCTCAACAAGATCCAGAAGGTGAGCGCCAAGCGCCTGACGGAGAGCAAGCAGCAGGCTCCGCACTTCTACCTGACCAGCGCCATCGACGTCACCGAGCTGATGTCGTTCCGCGGCAACCTCAACGAGCGGCTGCAGGCCGCGGGCGGCCCGAAGGTCAGCGTCAACGACCTGGTCGTCAAGGCCGTGGCCACCGCGCTGCGTGCGAACCCGTCGGTGAACGTCTCGTTCGCCGGGGACAAGCTGCTGCAGCACAAGCGGATCAACCTCGGCGTCGCAGTGGCGATCGAGGGCGGTCTGGTGGTGCCGGTGGTCAAGGACGCCGACCGCAAGAGCGTCTCGGAGATCGCCACCGAGAGCCGCGAGCTGGCCGGGCGCGCCCGCGAGGGCAAGCTGAAGCTGGACGAGATGTCCGGCGGCACCTTCTCGATCTCCAACCTGGGCATGTTCGGCATCGAGCAGTTCAGCGCGGTGATCAACCCGCCGGAGGCGGCGATCCTGGCGGTCGGCGCGGCCCGCGACGAGGTGCAGGTCCGCGACGGCGAGTTCGTGGCCCGCAAGATCCTGCGCGTGACCCTGTCGGCGGACCACCGCGCGGTGGACGGCGCAGTCGGCGCGGCGTTCCTGCAGCAGCTGACCGGGCTGCTCGAGGACCCGATCCGCATCATCGCCTGATCATCGATTGACCAAGGCCCCTTCCGCGAAGACCCCGACTCTCGCGGAAGGGGCCTTTTTCACGCCCCGACTCCCGGTCCGCGCTCGGCACGTCGAACCAGCCAGCCGTCAGTGCGCGGGGACCTGAGCGGTGTCCTCTTGGTACGCGCGGGTGAGTTCCGGGGCGTAGGCCAGGAAGAGCTGGAGGATGCTGATCGGGGCTCCGACCGGACTCGGCAGGGCCAGGTCGTGGGCCACGTGGGCGCCTCGGTGGGTGGGAACCGGCGTGGTCACGTCGGTGAACCAGCGCAGGAAGTCGACCGGCGTCAGCGGGATTCCCGTGGCCTGGCCCAGGTTTTCGTTGAGCATCAGCAGTGCGGCCTGGGGGTTGCGGAGCATCCAGCGGTAGAACTCGCTGAACTGGTAGATCTGCCAGTCGACCCGGGTCGGGCGGGCGCCGTTCGCCTCGGCCAGGCGCAAACCGTGTTCGGTCGAGGCCTGTTCGGCGTTGCCCCACGCCGGGTCGTGCGTCCAGCGATCGGTCAGCTCACCGCGCTGCATGCGGCGGAGGTAGTCGGCCCACAGGTGCGATCCCGGGTTGCCGCCGTCGTCATCGGAGACGCCGAGGGCCATCGCGGTGCCGCGCTCGATGCCTTCCAGGATCCCGGCGTCGACGTGCGAAACCCAGGAACCCCGCTCTCCGAAGCCCTTCTCGATGAAGAAGCTGATGATCCCCTCGATGTTGCGCCAGTGCCGGAAACCTGGGATGTACTCCGCCGAAACCCGGTCCTGCACGGCGCGGACGAACGCGAGCCGCTCGGTCAGCGGCATCCCCTCCAGCTCGGCCGCAGTGCAGTCCAAAGTGGACGCACACGGTCGGCCGGTGCTCCCCTGCGCGCTCGCCGGAATCGGCAGTGCGGCAAGGGCGAGTGCGAGCAGCAGGGGCACTAGGCGGGCGCCAACGGCCACGGAGATCCTCCTCGATCTGGACATCGAGGAGGAAGTGAACCACCAAGACGATCATCCGACGCCCAAGCTGCCATATCACCCACAAGTTTTCACCGGATCGGGCCAGTCTCGCGCGTGGGGGAACCACAGTTTCAATTGAAACTGTGATCCGTCGTGCCTGGGATTTACAGTTTCAATTGAAACTGTGGTCCACTGGCGTGTCGGGACCCGACATGCCAGTGGGTGTGGACAACTGGCCGGGGCTGGGGAGAAAATCCGCGATTTCAATGGAAATCAGACGTCTGATTTCCATTGAAATCGCGGGACTTCGGGGTCGTCAGAGCTTGGTCCAGGCTTCGGTGAGGACGGAGCGGAGGATCTGCTCGACCTCGTCGAAGTGGTCCTGGGTGCAGATCAGCGGCGGGGCCAGCTGGATCACCGGTTCCGCGCGGTCGTCGGCGCGGCAGTACAGGCCCGCTTCGAACAGGGCGGGGGAGACGAAGCCCTGCAGCACGCGCTCGGCGTCGGCAGCGGTGAACGTCTCCTTGGTCGTCTTGTCCTTGACCAGCTCGATGCCGTAGAAGTACCCGGCGCCGCGGATGTCGCCGACGATCGGCAGGTCCAGGAGCTTGTCCAAGGTGGCGCGGAAGTTCGCCTCGTTGGCGCGGACCTGGCCGTAGAGGTCCTCGGACTCCATCAAATCCAGGTTGGCCGTGGCGACCGCGCAGGCCACCGGGTGTCCGCCGTAGGTCGAGCCGTGCGTGAAACTGCTGTCGCCGGACAGGAACGGCGTCATCAGCCGCTCGTCGGCGATCATCGCGCCGAGCGGGGCGTAGCCGGACGTCAGACCCTTGGCCACCGTGATGATGTCCGGCTGGTAGCCGTAGCGGTTCGCACCGAAGTCGTGGCCCAGCCGGCCGTACGCGCAGATCACCTCGTCGGAGACCAGCAGCACGTCGTGCTCGGTGCAGATCTCCCGGACGCGCTGCCAGTAGCCGGGCGGCGGCGGGAAGCAGCCGCCGGTGTTCTGCAGCGGTTCCAGGAACACCGCGGCCACCGTGTCCGCGCCTTCCCGCTCGATCGCGCGGGCGATCTCCTCGGCCGCCCAAATGCCGAAAGCCTCGTAGTCGTCGGCGAAAACCGGCGCCCGGTAGAAGTTGGTGTTGGGCACCTTGATGGTGCTGGGCACCAGCGGCTCGAAATCCTGCTTGGCGCCGGGAATTCCGGTGATGGACAGCGCGCCCTGGGACGTGCCGTGGTAGGCCAGCGACCGGCTGATCACCTTGTGCTTGCCGGGTTTTCCGGTCTTGCGGAAGTACTGCTTGGCCAGCTTCCAGGCGGTTTCGACGGCCTCGCCGCCACCGCTGGTGAAGAACACCCGGTTCAGGTCTCCGGGCGCCTGGGTGGCGATCCGCTCGGCGAGTTCGACCGCGCTGGGGTGCGCGTGCGACCACAGCGGGAAGTAGGCGAGCTGCTTGGTCTGCCGCGCCGCTGCCTCGGCGAGCTCTTCGCGGCCGTGCCCGACCTGGACGGCGAACAGCCCGGCCAGGCCGTCGAAGTAGCGCTTACCGCGCTCGTCGTAGATGTAGGGGCCCTCGCCGCGCGTGATCACCGGGATCTCGCTGTCGGCGTAGCCGCCGTGCTGGGCGAAGTGCAGCCACAGGTGGTCCCGGGCCCGGTCGCCGAGCGTGCGGTTCGCGGCGGGGTGCTCTGTCGCGGTCATAATCAACCTCGCATCAATCATCGTCTGCGGAATCCACAGTATCTGAGACTGATGACAACGAAAACCGAAGCTTTGGATGCTTGATGCAAGTGATCTAGTTGTTCAGTGGGTTCCCCAGGTGTAGGTCTGCTTGCGCAGCTTGAGGTAGACGAAGGTTTCGGTGCTGGTCACCGCGTCCAGGCTGCGGATCCGCTGGTTGATCACTTCCAGCAGCTGTTCGTCGTCCCGGCAGACCACCTCGACGAGCAGGTCGAACGACCCGGCGGTGATCACCACGTACTCGATCTCCGGGATCTCCGCTAGCGCGTCGGCGACCAGCTGCGCGTCGCCGGAGACGTTCACGCCGATCATGGCCTGGCGCAGGAAGCCCAGCTGAAGCGGATCGGTGACGCCGACGATCTGCACCAATCCGGTGTCCAGCAGTCGCTGAACCCGCTGGCGCACCGCGGCCTCGGACAGGCCGACGGCCTTGCCGATCGCGGCGTAAGAGCGACGCCCGTCCTGTTGCAGCTGCTCGATGATCTGCTTGGACACATCGTCCACCGGCGCGGGCGTTTTCGCGTCGGAGCTGTCCTGATCCCTGCGTGTCACAGCGACGTATCGTTGTCGCTGGCCGCGCCGGGTGCAAACTCCCGAGTCACAGGGGGTCCCGGGGTGTGAGACCGGGACCCCCTGCGCGTCAGCTGAGCGCCTCGACGAGCTTCGGTGTGAGGTGGTCCAGGACGAACGGGATGCTCGAGACCGTGGCCGAGCCGAGGGCCATGGTCAGGTCGTAGTCGTCGAGCAGGACCAGGCCGCCGCGCTTGGCCGCCGGGAGGTTATTCAGCAGCGGGTCCTTGCGGACCGCGTCCACGTCGGCGGCCTTCGCCGTGGTGACGATGACGACGTCGGCGTCCAGCAGCGAGACCTGCTCCTTGCTGATCTTGACGTTGAACTTGCCGCCGCTGTCCAGACCTTCGATGGCCGGGGACAACCGCAGGCCCAGCTGCTCCAGCAGCGCGGTCCGGGCGTCTTGCTTGGTGTAGGCCGCGTAGGTGCCCGCCGAGTCGGTGCGGACCGTGACGTGCGTCTTGCCCTGGAACAGCTCGTTCGCGTCGCGGGTCTGGTCGATGCGCGCCTGGGTGTCGGCGACGAGCTTGGCGACCTCGTCCTGCTTGCCCAGCGCCTGGCCGATCGTCTCGGCCTGCACCCGCCAGTTCACCCCGTAGTCGATCGCGTTCGGCGGCTGCGCCACCACCGGGTTGAAGCTGGTCAGGCGGTTGTACTGCTCCTGGGTCAGCGCGCTCTGCAGCGCGATCATGACGTCGGGGGTCAGCGCGATGACGCCCTCCGCGTCGACCTCGCTGCCGAAGATCTTCGGCTTCTCGCCGCGCAACATCGGCTCCACCCACGGGCCGACGCCGCTGTCCCACGGGCCCCACTGGGTCAGCCCGGCCGGGATGACGCCCAGCGGCAGCAGCACGTCGTGGTCGGTGATGCCGAGGCTGACGATGCGCTGCGGGGCGGCCTTGATCTCCGCGGTCCCGTACCGGTTCGGGATGCTGGTCGGGAAGCCCGGTCCGCCCTGCGGGGCGTCGCCCTCACTCGGGGCGCCGCTGGTGCCGCAGGCCGCCAGCCCGGCGGCGAGCACGCCGGTCGCGCCGATCAGGAAGCCCCGGCGGCCGAACCTGCTGCTGGCAAGAGCTGGGGGAGGAGTCATCTCCGCGTCCTTCGTAGTCCGGCATTTCGTCGGAAGGAAGGCTAACCTAACTTCGCCTGCGGGTGATCCGTTGGTGAACTGGATCACCTGGGTGCGGCGGAGGCGTATCGTTGTCGGGGAGCGATCGCACGTTTACTGTGCGCAATCAATTGGCGTTGGAGTCGCGATGAGTGACGATGACGTTTTCGACCGCCGCTGGGTGCTCACGGAGGACGAGCTGCTGCGGATGCTCTGGCGCAGCCACGCCGGGGAGAACCCCGACGTCCTGCTGGTGGAGCTGCACGCCAACCGCCAGCCCGACCGGCGAAATCCGGGGCCGTTCGGCGCGCGCACGCCCAAGTCCACGCGGCACAAGCGCCATCGCGTGGTGCACTGATCGCCCGATCCGCTCCGGGGCACCTTCCGTTGCCGGTACGGTGGGCATTGATCAACGCCGTACTGGAGACATGCCCTGATGAGTTCGTTCACCGCCGGATCCCGTGCCCTGGGCACCGGATTCGGCATCATCGCGCGCCGACCGAAACTGCTGGTCCTCGGTGCGCTGCCCGCGCTGATCAGCGCCGCGCTGCTGCTCGGTTTCCTCGGCGCGCTCATCTACTACAGCGGTGACCTGGTCAGCTGGATGACACCGTTCGCCGACGGCTGGGGCGATGTCGGACGTCGAGCGCTGCGGATCCTGGTGGGGATCGCGCTGGTCGGTTCGGCCGCGCTGCTGGCCTCGGTGTCGTTCATCGCGATCACGCTGCTCATCGGTGGACCGTTCTACGAGCACATCGCCGAGAAGGCGGAGGAGGAGCTCGGGCTCGACACCTCCGACGACGGCGCGGGCGTGCTGCGGCAGGTCGGGCGCGGGGTGCGGGACTCGGTGAAGCTGGTGCTGATCGCGCTGGTCGGGGCGATCCTGCTGTTCGCGATCGGGTTCATCCCGGTGGCCGGGCAGATCGCGGTGCTGGTGCTCGGCGCGCTGTTCGGGGCGTGGCTGGTCACGGTGGAGATGGTCGGTCTGGTCTTCGCGCGACGCGGCCTGAAGCTCGCCGACCGCCGCCGGGAACTGCGCCGGCACCGGGCCGCGGTGTTCGGCTTCGGCCTGCCGACGTACCTGCTCTGCCTGATCCCGGTGCTGCAACTGGTGGTGATCCCGTCGGCGGTGGTCGGCGGAACCCTTCTGGCCCACCAGGTCCTCGACCCCGCCCGAACCGGGGCTCGGCGCTGAGCTGGGCGTCCAAATTTCCCTAAAGTTGGGAACCTCCCGTCGCCGGGCGCTAGGTGGTGCGTCAGTTCGATGCGGGGTGGGGGCGAAAACAGGCTTTAGAGTCGGGGTGTGACGAAGCCCGTGCAGCCGGATGACTCCTACCTCCGCGCCGTTTCCGCCGCTACCGAGCGGGCCGTGGCCGCCGCTGAGCCGATCCGCTCCGAGCACGCCGGGGCCGACGCGGAGCTGTGCGCCGAGGTCGAGGTCTGGGTGGATGGTCATGCGGACGAACTCGTCGGGTTGAGCCGGGATCTGCACGCGCATCCCGAAGAGGCCTTCGCCGAGCACCGGTCCGCAGCGCAGGCCGCTGAGCTGCTGCGTCGTCATGGGCACGACGTCGAGGTGGGCGTCGGCGGGCTGGACACCGCTTTGCGTGCCGTGGTGGGTACCGGTGGGCCGCACGTCGCGGTGCTGGCGGAGTACGACGCGCTGCCGGGTATCGGGCACGGGTGCGGGCACAACATCATCTGCTCGGCTGCGGTGGGCGGGTTCCTCGCCGCCGCGTCGGCGATGCCCGGGGGACGGGTGAGCCTGTTCGGCACTCCGGCTGAAGAAGGCGGTGGCGGCAAGGAGCACCTGGCCCGGTCGGGGCTGTTCGACGACGTCGACGCCGTGGTGATGCTGCACCCGTTCTCGCACGACATCGCCACCCACCCGTTCCTCGGGCGACGCCAGCTCGAGGTGGTGTTCCACGGCGTGGCCGCGCACGCCGCCGCGCAACCGTTCATGGGGCGAAACGCCCTCGACGCGGTGGTGGCGACCTACCAGGGCGTCGCGGCGATGCGTCAGCACATGCCTTCGACGGACCGCGTGCACGGGATCATCACCGACGGCGGCAAGCGCCCCAACGTGGTGCCGGACCGCGCGGCGGCGCTGTTCTACGTGCGGTCCGCCGAGCCCGGATCGCTGCGAGACCTGGCGTCCCGGATCGAGGCCATCGCGCACGGCGCGGCGTCGATGACGGGCTGCGGCGTGGAGCTGAACTGGGACAACAACCCGGCCTACCTGCCAATCCGGCACAACGACACGCTGGCCGCGCGCTGGGCCGAACACCAAGCCCGCCGCGGCCGGACGTCGCTGCCGCGCGGCGTGGTCCCGGAGTACCTGACGGGCTCGACGGACCTCGGAAACCTCAGCTACCGAGTCCCGGCGATCCACCCGATGATCGGCCTCGGGGACCCGAACCTGGCCCTCCACACGGAAGAATTCGCCGCCGCAGCGGCCTCAGACGCCGGAGACCGAGCAGTCATCGACGGAGCAATCGGCCTAGCCCTGACCACAGTGGACTACCTAACCGACGACTCCCTCCGAACCGCAGTCCAAGCCGAGTTCCAGTCCGCAGGCGGCCCCCTGGACATCCCCCATTACTTCGCCTGACCAGGCTTCGTCACCCTCGGGGGGTGGTCAATTTCGCGAGAAATTGACGTTCACCCGGGTGACGGTCAATTTCTCGCGAAATTGAC